>BTUT01000775.1:0-1261 GCA_045862935.1 Acidimicrobiia bacterium | reverse complement strand
ACAGCGCCCGCAGGTCGCTCGCCGCCTGGCCACCCAACGTCGAGGTCGGGTCGTCGAGGCGAGCGCCATCCAACGCGCGCCCCAGATCCTCGAGCGCGAGCTCCGCGTCGTGGAACGCCGACGACATGGTGCTCAGGTCGGCACCGTGCGCGTCCTGGAACCGCTCCCAGGCGTCGAGCGCCATGTGGGAGAACTTGTGCGACTGGTAGGTCTGGAACGGTGACGTGACGGTGCCCCACAGCTGACCGACGACGAACCAGCCCAGCCCGTCGTCGACCTCGCTGCCGAGGCCGAAGCGGTCGACGACGTCGCCGATCCCCCCGCCCGTCCACTCCTCCGCGGTGTCGAACACCCGCTCGACCTGCGCGTTGAAGGCCGCTCGCTCCGCGGCTTGATCGTCGGCCACCGTGGCAGCGCCTTCCACCGCGGCCGTCGCCGCGCCGGACGGGGGCGCCGCGACGGACGGCACCTCGAGCAGCCCGGCGTTCGTGAGCGCGTGACGCACGGCGAGCGCGGTGCTGGCGATGCGGGCGAAGAAGATCGGGTCCAGCATGTCCTGGGAGCTGCGGAGGCCGCCCCCGGGTACCCGCTCGATGCTCCGGAGCCAGTCCCGGGAGAGGCCGACCTGCGACCGCATCGCGCGCAGGGCCGCGGTGGCGTCGCCGAGCTGGCTCAGCTTCTGCTCCACGTGCGCGTGGCGGGTGAGGACGTCGTCCCCGTTCTCGTCCCACCAGTCGCGCGGGTTCTGCGCGTCATCCACGGGCCACCCCTTCCACGGACGCCAGGGCGCGCAGGCCGGCCATGCGCAACGGCCCGAGCGACGCCTCCACGCGAGCCGCGTCGCCCCGCGCGCCGAGCACGGCGACGAGGAGCTCGATCGTCGCGGGCGGGTACAGGATCAGGCTGCCGTGACGGGTCTCGATCACCGAGGCGGCGAGCCACACCCAGAACCCGGGACGGTCGGCCCGACGCTCGAGGGCGTCGAGGGCTCCGGCGTCGAGCCGTTCGGCGCGGCCGAGCAGCACCTCGACGAACCCCTCGAGCACGGCGTCCACCGCCCGCTCCACCGCGGGGTCGGGCGGGTGCCAGCCCAGGCGCGCGGCCATCTCGGCCCGCACCTCGGCATCGAGCGATCCGTCGGCGCGCAACCCCCCATCGGCTTCGAGCCCGTCGGGGTCGAGCCCGGCAGCGAGGGTGTAGTCCCAGCCGGAGCCCTACCCCAAGGAGCCCACCGTGCGCACGATCCCGCGGGACGAGCCGC
>BTUT01000774.1:868-1266 GCA_045862935.1 Acidimicrobiia bacterium | reverse complement strand
ATCGCCCGCGGCGCAGCCGGTGAACAGGCCCACGCCGCCGCCTCGCGCCCGCAGCCCCTCGATGAGTTCGGCGATCCCGCGCATCCCGGTGGGCCCCTGCGGGTGGCCGTACACCAGGCTGCATCCGAAGACGTTCATGGCGGCGGTGTCGAACCCGGTCTGTCGGGTGAAGTAGACGTCGTTGACGGCGAACGGGTTGTGCGTACCGACCAGGTCGACGTCCTCGATCGTCAGTCCGGCGGCGTCCAAGGCGGCACGAGCGGCGGGTACGGGCGCGGTCGGCATCCGACCCGACGCCACGCGAGCCGAGCCGAATCCGAGGAGTTCGGCGATGGACCCGTCCACCGAGAGTTCGCGCGCGCGATCCAGTGTGGTGACGAGTGCTCCCGCCGTGCCGT
>BTUT01000774.1:0-858 GCA_045862935.1 Acidimicrobiia bacterium | reverse complement strand
CTCGCTCGCCGACGACAGTCGGACGCCCTCGTCGTCGGCCAGGGACAGGGTGCTGCGGCGCCCCGGGATCTCGACGGCCACCACGTGATCGGTGGACGGTCGGGCGGCGTACTGCGCGTTGCGCAACGCGGTGAGGTCCTCGAGCTCGGCGCGGTCGATGCCGGCTTCCTCTGCGACGTGTTCGGCGGTGGCGAGCATCGATTCGCCGGTGCACGGGTCGGCTTCGAAGGCGTGCAGCAGCCAGTGCTCGGTCTGCGGTGCCCCGCCGCTCGCGTTCGGCTGCGGATACACCATCGTCGGTGCGTTGCTGGTGCGGTCGGTCAGGACTGCGAGGACGTCGCGCCGACCGCCGAGGACTGACGCCGCCGCGGACTCGCGGGCGGCGACCGCCGTGGCGCAGGCCTGAGACACGGCGAGGCCGCCGACCGCGGGTGCCCCGATCGCCGACGCGAGCGACGACGGGCCGTAGAAGATCTCCGACTGCGGGATGGTCCAGCCCAGGACGAGGTGGTCGATCTGGTCGACGGCGTACCCGCGGCGACCGAGTGCTGCGCGGGTGACGACTGCCGCGGTGTCGAGGCTCGAGACCGCGGCGAGGGCACCGCCCCACTTGGCGAACGGGGATGTCCACGCGTATCCGGCAGGAATGGCAGCTGGCATCGAAGGCTCCTAAATTGTCTACATACGTATGTTGCAACGCAAATATAGTGTAGAACTAAGGGGGTGTCACGCACCACAGTCGACGAGGAGATCCCATGACTGCCACATTCGCCGCGCCGCACATCAGCGAGATCGTTCAGTCCGACGGGTCCGTCGTGGTCCGGTCGTCCGATCGCCTGGTCGAGCCCTCCGGAACGG
>BTUT01000773.1:0-1269 GCA_045862935.1 Acidimicrobiia bacterium | reverse complement strand
GCCGTGCCCACCAGGTGCTCGACGAACGACTTGCCGGACAGCCGGGTCTGACCCACGAACAGCTCGAACGCGAACCCGTACGCACGCGCCACGGTGGACCGGTCGTCGATCGACCAGCCGAGGTCGTCGAGGTGGTTGAGCAGCTGGAGGTTCGTCTGCGCGATCGGGCCGGGCTGCACGGGCTGGGGACCTCAGGTGAGCACGGACGGGTCGTCGCGGAGGATCTGGCGGACCGCTCCGTTCCAGAACGCGTCGAGCGCATGCGTGCGGAAGGCGTCACGGAGCCCCGGGCGGTGCTCGGGAGCGATCTCCCGGGTCGCGCGTCCGGCGGTGAGCGCGTCGGCGGTGAGCCGGCACATCCGGTCGAACGTGTACGCCCAGTAGGTCGCTTCCTCGACGGAGGAACCGATGACGATCGCGCCGTGGCTCACCAGGATGATCCCGATCGCGTCGCCGACGGCGTCAGCCAGCCAGGCACCGGCGTCGACATCGAGCACCTGCCCCTGGTACTCGTCGACGAGGCGCAGGCCACCGTCGAACATGCACGCGGCCTGGTGCGTGATCTCGGGGAGCACGCCCATCGTGGCGAGGAGCGTCGCGTGGTACGGGTGGTTGTGGACCACCACCCGCGCGTCCGGGCGGGCGCGGTGGAGCTCGGTGTGCAGGAAGATCGCCGGGCTGACCGGCCAGCGACCCTCGGCGACTCGACCGCCGGCGTCGACGAGCACGAGGTCGGCCGCTCGAACCTCGTTCCACCACAGCCCCCAGGGAGACGCCCACATCGCACCGTCGTCGCCCGCGGTCATGGTGACGTGGCCGGCCATGTTCTCGTGGAACCCGACACCGGCGAGCACGCGGTGCAGGCACGCCAGCTTCTGGCGCTCGTCGAGTGTGGCGCCGGCGGGTGCGATCGGCCCGGGCACCCAGGTCTCGCGGTGCACGCCCGGCACCGTACCGCGCAGCGGCGCAGGCATGCCGAGGTTCGGGGAGCCGCGGACCCGGTCGCGGGGAGCCGGCCGTCCCTACGGGGGCCGCTCGTGATGGGCCGCTCGTGATGGCCCGCTCGTGATGGGCCGGATAGGTTGCGCGTCGGTGCCGGCGACGACGATCTCCGAGGCGGTCGCGAGGAACGCCCGCGACCGCGGGGACGACCCTGCCTTCGTCACCGTCGACGATCGGGTCACGTGGCGCGAGTACGACGAGTGGGCGGACGCGTTCGCGGACGATCTCGCGGGCCGTGGGATCGCGCGCGGGGCCCGCGTCGGGGTG
>BTUT01000772.1:0-1275 GCA_045862935.1 Acidimicrobiia bacterium | reverse complement strand
CACCACCGGTACGCCATCGCGCGCGATCACCTCGGTCGACACGGCGGCGTCGGCGAGTTCTGGCGCGTCGTAATCCACCCACACGGTCGTGCGGCTGTGCGGCGACACCTCGTGCTCGCGCGTCACGCGACGTCCGTCGGGCAGCAGGTAGCGCAGCTCGACGCGGGCCGTCACGTCACCGGGGTTCGCCAGCAGGACGAAGAGATCGAAGAGCGATCCCGTGGCGCCTTCGGCGATCAGCCACGACGTGGCCGGCGCGGTGACGCCGGCCGCCGCGTGCCCGGCGGCAAACGGCAGGCCCGGGCGCCCGAGATACATCGCGCGCTCGGCGACAATCGGCACGCTGGAGAGGATTGAGGCCGACACGTCGGTGTCCGCCAGGCGCGCCTCCTCGAGGTTCACCCAGATCGTCCGGCGGCTGTGCGGCGCGACAGTGTAGTGGGCGGTCAGCGGCGGCTCGGGGTCGGGCAGCAGGTAGCGCGCCTCGACGTCCGCTGTCGTCGGGCCCGGGTTCTGCAGCAGGTAGAACAGGTCGAAACCCGAGTGCGTGGCGCCCTCCGCGAAGTACCAGGTCGTGGAGGGGGCCGCCACCCCCGTCTCGGTGTGCCCCCCGTACCAGCGCGCGTCCCAGGCCATCAGCCGCTCGACGGCAATCGGCGCGTCGGCCTCCACCAGCGTGGAGAACTCGGCAGCCTCCAGGCCCGGCACGCGGCCCACGTCGATGGTGTGGCTGGCAAGCGGGGCGATCTCGACGAGGCGGCGGACGGGCGATGCGGTCGAAGCCTGCGAGGGCAGGAACGACACCACCGCGGTGAGCGGGGTCGCGTTCGGATTGGCCAGCGTGACCAGCGTCGAGAAGAAACCGGTGGCGCCCTCGGCGAGATAGCGCCGCACGGTGCCGCGCGGGTGCGTGCCGGCCCGGAACTCGTCGAGGTTGCTGACGCCGTCGCCGTCGGCGTCGTCCTCGCCGTCGGGCACGCGGGGATCGAGTCCGAAGAGCGTTTCCCACGCGTCCACCATCCCGTCCCCGTCGGTATCGAGCGAGAGCAGGTAGACATCGTCAACGCCGTTGGTGTCGGCGGCGACCAGGGCGACATTGGCCTGGAGCGCCAGCACCCGGCCGTCGGGCGAGAACGACGTGGGGAACACGTAGCCACCGGTGACCGCGGCCGCCAGCGTCACCCGGCCGGTGACCGGGTCGAGCACGTGCACGCCGTAGGTCGATCCATCGGCCGGCAGCAGCGTGCGCGAGGCCGACGCGAAGGCGACGAACCG
>BTUT01000771.1:0-1277 GCA_045862935.1 Acidimicrobiia bacterium | reverse complement strand
TGCGGGCCACCCGCCAGGAACTCGGCGCGACGCGCGAGGAGGTCCTCGAGGCTGCGACGATGGGGCTCGACCTGTCGCGGAAGCAGGCACTCGAGGCCTACGGGTTGGCTGAAGCCTTCGAGCCGAACCCGCGGTCGGTGTGGGGCTACGTGCAAGGGCTGACGCGGCTCAGCCAACGCACGCCCTGGCAGGACGCGCGGTTCACGCTCGACCAGGCCGCCAGCCGCTTGCTCGCCACAGTCCACTGACCCTGGCGCTCGTGCCGTGCGGGCCCAGCCCGCACCGCCCCGTCTCCCGGACCGCACGGCGCTGACCCCAGGTCGGCCCGTGCCCCCGCCTGCGACCGTCGTCGCGCGCGGCCGCCTCCGCTCCCAGAGCCCAGGCGCTCTCCCGGAGGTGTGTCCCATGCGCGACTGGCTCTCTGTCTCTGACCTCGTCACCAGACTGGCCGCGGCCATCGCGGCCGACAGCAACCACCCCGCGGTCTCGGTCACCGACGCCGCGGCCGGGGAGGCGTGTGCCCACAGGACCGATCGCCGACCCGCCCCCGAAGGGAGTCCGTACATGTCGACCACCACACCGGCCGCAGGTCCGCGCGGACTGCGTGTCCGCGAGTTCGTCTGCGCGTTCCGTCCGCTCCGCGACGTTGACGGTCGTCCCGTCGCCGTCCCGACGCTGTACATCGACTGTCCCCAGGCTGCATTCACGGCCCTCGGCCCTTTGCTCGCGCACGAGCCCGTCGAGGTCTTCGCCGTCGCGTGCCTCTCGACGCGGCACCGCGTGCTGTCCTGGCACGTGCTGTCACGCGGGACACGGGCGGCGACGTCGGTGTCGCTGCCGGACGTGTTCGTGCCGGCGTGCCTCACGCCGGGGACGACCGGGATCGTCGTGCTGCACAACCACCCGAGCGGTGATCCGACCCCGAGTCCGGATGATGTGCTGCTCACCCGGCGACTGGAACTCGCCGGGGCAATCCTCGACATCGCCGTGCTCGACCACCTCATCGTCGGCGACGGACGCTACTTCAGCTTCCGCGAAGCCGGCGCGCTCGGGGGCGCTGCCGGGGAGGGCCTCCGCTGATGTCACCGGACCGGGCCATCACGACGGGCCATTCTCGGGCGCACCTCCGCCTCGTCCAGCCTCTCCGCTGCCAGCCAGCCAAAGCCGCGAGCGCAGCGAGCGAGTGGCGGCGGCTGGCGCTCCGACCCCTCTCGGGGCTGGCGGGCTGGACAAGGGCGTCGGCGCGCCACCGGAGGGCACTTACGTGATGGCCCGGG
>BTUT01000770.1:0-1278 GCA_045862935.1 Acidimicrobiia bacterium | reverse complement strand
GCGAGTACGGCGGATCGGACGGGGCCGGGGTGTGGGTGGCCTGTTCGCACGGCGATGTGATCAAGGCGATCGTCGCCGATGCCATGGGGATGCATCTCGATTCGTTCCAACGCATCGTCGTCGAGCCCGCCTCGGTGAGCATCATCCGCTACGGCGATACCCGGCCCTACGTGCACACGGTGAACTCGACGAAGACCTTGTCGGTGCCAATCCGGCCACCGGCGTCCAACGATGCGGTGATCGGCGGCGACACCGGTTCCGACGACGCGAGCCCACCACCATCTGCCGGGCCCGCCGACATCGAACCGCAGCCGGAGGCACCGGTGGCCGCGGGGACCGGCCGGGACGGATAATGACCACACAGCGTAAGGAGGTGGGTGATGTCACGAGCGATACACGTGTTCCGCAGTCCTGACCGATTCGTCGCGGGTACCGTCGGGCAGCCCGGTGACCGCACGTTCTACCTCCAGGCCGTGCACGAGGCGCGCATCATCAGCGTCGTCCTGGAGAAGCAGCAGGTCCAGATTCTCGCCGAACGGATCGGCGCCCTGCTCGAGGAGATCCATCGGCGTTTCGGGACCCCGATTCCGCCGGAGGCCGAGCAGGTCAACGACCTCAGTCCGCTCGTCATGCCCGTCGATGCCGAGTTCCGGGTCGGCACCATGGGGCTGGGGTGGGATGCCGAATCCGAGGCGGTCGTGGTGGAGTTGCTCGCCATCACCGAGGGCGAGTTCGACGAGAGCGTGGTCCTCGACGACACCGACGAGGGCCCGGACGCGGTGCGCGTGTTCCTCACGACGCGCGCCGCCCGCGAGTTCGCCGCCCGATCCACCCGGGTGATCTCGGCGGGCCGACCCCCGTGCCCGCTCTGTGGCGAACCGCTCGACGACCAGGGGCACCTCTGTGTACGGACCAATGGCTACAAGCGTGATGCCGAACTGAGCAAGTCGCTGGACTTCATCGATCCCGAGGTGTTCAACGGGCTCACCGACGGTCCGCCGCTGCTCGGTGACGACGAGAACCCGCCGTCCGACGACCCGGGCGGCGACAGCAGCGACGATCCCGACGCAGGTCCGGAGGGTGGCTCCCGATGACCGCGGTGGCGGTGTCGTGACCGAGCGCCGGACCGAGCACCAGCGCGCGGCCGCGCCATGAGCGCCGTGGGCGCTTCCGGTGTGCCGCAACCCGATTCGCACCCGGAGTCGGGGGCCGACGCCGCCGATGACACCGATGTCGCCGAGGATGCAGTGCTGCGCGCTGGCGAACTCACGATCATAG
>BTUT01000769.1:0-1280 GCA_045862935.1 Acidimicrobiia bacterium | reverse complement strand
CATCACGCAGCTCATCCACGACCTCAAGAACTCCAACCCCCACGCGCGCGGGCACGTGAAGCTGGTCGCCGAGGTGGGCGTGGGGACGGTCGCCGCCGGGGTGGCCAAGGCGCACAGCGACGTGGTGCTCATCTCCGGCCACGACGGCGGTACGGGCGCGTCGCCGCTCACGTCGATCAAGCACGCCGGCGCACCCTGGGAGCTCGGACTCGCCGAGACGCACCAGACGCTGATGCGCAACGGCCTGCGCGATCGGATCGTGGTGCAGGTGGACGGCCAGCTCAAGACGGGCCGCGACGTCGTGATCGCCGCGCTCCTCGGCGCCGAGGAGTTCGGCTTCGCCACCGCGCCGCTCGTGGTGAGCGGTTGCATCATGATGCGGGTCTGCCACCTCGACACCTGCCCCGTGGGTGTCGCCACGCAGAACCCCGTCCTGCGCAAGCGCTTCAGCGGCAAGCCCGAGTTCGTCGTCACCTTCTTCGAGTACATCGCCGAGGAGGTGCGCGAGCACCTCGCCGCGCTGGGGTTCCGATCGATCGCCGAGGCGATCGGTCACACCGACGCGCTGGAGACGCGGGCGGCGATCGACCACTGGAAGGCGCACGGACTCGATCTCGCGCCGATCCTCGTGGAGGCCGAGAACCCCTATCCGGGCCAGTCCCGGTACTGCACGAAGGCCCAGGACCACGGCCTGGAGCGCGCGCTCGACCAGGAGCTGCTCGCACGCGCGGGTCCCGCGATCGACGACGGGCGCGTCGTCGAGGTCGAGCTGCCGATCACGAACGTGAATCGGACCGTCGGCACCCTGCTCGGATCGGTCGTCACCCGCTCCTGGGGTGGCGACGGCCTCCCCGACGACACGATCCGTGTGCACCTGCGGGGCTCCGCCGGGCAGAGCTTCGGTGCGTTCCTGCCGAGGGGCATCACGTTGCGGCTCGAGGGCGACGCGAACGACTACTTCGGCAAGGGCCTCTCGGGCGGGCGCCTCGTCGTCCACCCCGATCGTGAAGCCACGTTCGTCGCCGAGGACAACATCATCGCCGGCAACGTCGCGCTCTACGGTGCGACCGGCGGCGAGGCCTACGTGCGCGGGCAGGTCGGGGAGCGGTTCGGCGTGCGGAACTCCGGCGCGACCGCGGTGGTCGAAGGGGTCGGGGACCACGGTTGCGAGTACATGACCGGCGGCCGTGTCGTCGTGCTCGGGCCGACCGGCCGCAACTTCGCCGCGGGCATGTCGGGTGGCATCGCCTACGTCCACGACCCCCACGGACAGCTCACTG
>BTUT01000768.1:0-1282 GCA_045862935.1 Acidimicrobiia bacterium | reverse complement strand
TGTCGATGGCGATGCCGACATCGACCGGAACGACATCGCGCTCATCACCAAGGCGCGCGGCAAGCCGGCCACCGGGCCCACGGATCCGCGCGATCCCGATCGGGACGGCATGATCACGGTGAACGACGCGCGCGCCTGCACGCTGCGCTGCACGCTGCCGCAGTGCGCGATTCCGACCGGCGGCAATCGTCCGCCGGTCGCGAACGCCGGCCCCGATGTGGTGGCGTTCGTCGGTGACACGGTCACGCTCGACGGGTCCGCCTCGAGCGACCCGGACGGCAATCCGCTCACGTACCAGTGGACGCTGCGGGTGCGCCCCGCGGGCAGCGCGGCGGTGCTGTCGAGCCCCACTGCCGTCATGCCGAATTTCCCCGTCGATGTCGCGGGCCGCTACGAGATCGACCTCGTCGTCAACGACGGCAGCGTCAACAGTGCCGTCGATACCGTGGTCGTCACGACGCCGCCGGCGAACACGAATCCCGTTGCCAACGCGGGTCCTGATCAGCCGGCGGTCACAGGCCAGACTGTCACGCTGAACGGGTCGGCGTCTTCGGACATCGATGGGGACCCGCTCACCTTCGCGTGGGTGTTCGTCACGCGGCCCGCGGGCAGCGGCGCGTCGCTGGGCGGCGCGGACACCGTGACACCGACTTTCGTGCCCGATCTGCCGGGCACCTACACGATCCGCCTCACCGTCAGCGACGGGCGCGGCGGCACGGGCACCGACACCGTCGATGTCGTCACGACCCAGGCCAACCGACCACCCGTGGCGAACGCAGGTCCCGACCAGTCGGTCGTCGCGAGCCAGGCCGTGCTGCTCGATGGGTCGGGGTCATCCGATCCCGACGCCAATCCGCTCACGTATCGATGGACCCTGCTGACGCGACCCGCGGGATCCGCCGCCACGCTGAGCGGTGCCACCACCGTGACGCCGCAGTTCACGGCCGATCGCGCCGGCGACTTTGTCGCGCAGCTCATCGTCAACGATGGCTTCGTCGACAGCGCGCCCGATACGGTCGTCATCAGCACCAGCAACACGCGGCCGGTCGCCAATGCCGGCCCCGACCAGACCGTGGCGCAGGGTGCCACCGTGTCGCTCGACGGCACCGGTTCGAGCGACGCCAACGGCGATCCGCTCACCTTCTTCTGGTCGCTGACGACGACCCCGGCGGGCAGCGCCGCAGTGTTGACGGGTGCCGACACCGCGACGCCCTCGTTCGTCGCCGATCTCGCCGGCCTCTTCGTGGCCCAGCTCGTCGTCAACGACGGTGCGCTCGACAGC
>BTUT01000767.1:0-1286 GCA_045862935.1 Acidimicrobiia bacterium | reverse complement strand
ACGCGCGCCTCACCGAGTGGGGCGCGCCACCCGGGGTGGAGGGGATGGATCTCGAGGGATCGGCGCTCGCATCCGAGCCCCCCGGCCTCGACGGGGTGGACCTGGACGGCGTGGACCTCGGCGTCGAGGACGACGGGTTCTGGGAGCTCGACGAGACCGGCGAGCTCGTCGGAGCGGCCGACGGGACGGACACCCTCAGCGGGGCGGACACTCACGCCGGGCCGACCGTCTCGACCCCCGATCCGGGCGCGCCTTCGCCCCCCGTCGAGTCGCCGCTCGAGGTACTGAGTCGCAACGGCAACAAGACGACCTATCGGAAGGTGGTGAGGGGCGTGACGCTCGAGTTCACGTTGACCAACTGAACCGGCGCACCACCGCGCAACGGCTGTCGCCGTTCGTCATCGCGCTCGGACTGGTGATGGTCGCGGTCGGCGTCGTCGGCATCGTCACGAGCGGCGGCTCCGACGACTCGTCCGCCGCCGAGCCGTCGACACGACGAGAAGCGCCGCCCGCGACTGCGTCGGCCACCACGCCCCCGACGACACCGCGCACGACACCGCCGACCACTCCGACTCCCACTACGTCCCCCACCACCCCTCCGACCGAGACGCCCCAGGCGTTCTTCGCGTCCCTCGCCGGCGCGTTCGCCGCGAACGACGACGCGTTCCTCTACGACCGCCTGCACCCGCTGGTCCTCACCCGCTACGGCGCCGACCAGTGCCGCGCCTACTTCGCGAACCAGTCGGTGCCGAACTTCCGCGCCGAGGTCATCGGGGTGCGCGCCCCCGAGCCGTGGGACTGGACGCTCGACGGCCGCACCGACCGGCTCCCGAGCGCGGTGCCCGTGCGGGTCCGGATCGCCGACGACGGCGCGACGTTCCGCGAGACGGAGGCGCACCTCGTGCTCGTCGGCAACCAGCTCCGCTGGTTCACCGACTGTGGGACGCCGATCTGACCCTGCTCGTCTAGCGTCATCCCCGTGGAGCCCACCGCTTCCTGGGACGACTTGCGCGACGCGCTCGACCTCGCGCTCTCACGCATCGTCGACGACCCCGACCCCCGCAACGACCGCGAGGGCGCCGACGGCCACCGCTACCTGCTGCACATGCTCTCCGCGGTCACGCAGAGCACGCTCCAGCCCCACGACCCGGATCGGCCCGCGTTCCGCACGATGCTCGAGGCCACCCGCCACCTCGGCGCGGCCGGACCCGACATCGACTACGACGTCGCCGTCGTGCGCCCCGGGCGCCGCTATCGCATCTCCGGGACACGTGGGGACGCGACCT
>BTUT01000766.1:0-1290 GCA_045862935.1 Acidimicrobiia bacterium | reverse complement strand
CCCGAGCCTGACACGCTCGGTCCCCCGGCCACCCGCACCGCCGTCCGATCCGACACGTACCATCCGGCGATGACCACCGACACCCACGGCCTGACCGCCGCGCAGCTCGAGGCGCAGACCCGCACCTGGCTGAGCGAGAATCTCCCCGCGGGGTGGATGGCGGCGATCGATGCCGGTGACCACACGCGTTGGCAAGCGCTGCGTGCCGCGATCGACTACGACGCCTGGTGCACCCGCTTCGGCGAGTCCGGGTACGCCACGCCGACCTGGCCGCGCGAGTACGGCGCCGGGCTGTCGCTCACACCGGGACAGGCCCGCTCGGTCAACGCCGTGCTCGAGCACTACAAGGTGCCGCGCCCCTTCAACATCATCGGGATCGGCATGGGCGGGCCCACGCTCATCCAGTGGGGGAGCGAGGAGCTCAAGCACCGGCTGCTGCGCGGCATCGCGACCAACGAGGAGATCTGGTGCCAGCTCTTCAGCGAGCCCGGCGCCGGATCGGACGTCGCCGGTCTCTCGACGCGCGCCCAGCGCGACGGGGACGAGTGGGTGGTGACCGGGCAGAAGGTCTGGACCACGATGGCGCACCTCTCGCGTTGGGGGATGCTGCTGGCCCGCACCGATCCCGACGTGCCGAAGCACCGGGGGCTCACCTACTTCGTGGTCGACATGCACGCCCCCGGCGTGGAGGTCCGGCCGCTCGTGCAGATGACGGGGGACGCCGAGTTCAACGAGGTGTTCTTCCACGAGGCCCGGATCCCCGACGCCATGCGGCTCGGTGCGGAGGGCGCCGGGTGGCACGTCGCGATCACCACGTTGATGAACGAGCGCGTCGCGCTCTCGGGTGCGGGTTCGCTCTCGGGTGAGGTGGGGGGCAGCGGGATCGACCGCCTCATCGCGCGCCACCGTCCGGTCGCCGACGAGCTCTTCCGGCAGCGCCTCGCCCAGGCGTACATCGACAACACGGTGATCCGGCTCAACAACCAGCGGGCGGCGGCCAAGCGGCGCAGCGGTGCCGAGGCCGGGCCCGAGGGGTCGGTGACCAAGCTCCAGCAGGCGGAGTTCAACCAACGGCTCCAGAAGCTGGCCATCGATCTCCAGGGTCCGGACGCCGCGGCCTGGGAGGGTGAGGGCGTGGCCGGCCGCGGCGAGCTGGGCTGGGTGTCCACCGCGACCGACGACACGCGAGCGGTGGTGCGGGGCTTCCTGCGCGCGCAGGCGAACACCATCGAGGGGGGCACGTCCAACGTGATGCGCAACATCCTCGGTGAGCGGGTGCTCGGCCTGCCC
>BTUT01000765.1:0-1290 GCA_045862935.1 Acidimicrobiia bacterium | reverse complement strand
ATGCCGCGGCGGTCGTAGTCGAAGCGCCCCGCGGCGACCCGCAGGCGCGGGTACCAGTGCTCGAAGTTGGGGACGCTCACGACCAGGGAGCCGCCGGGGCGCGCGGCGCGGGCGGCGGCCTCGAGGAACCGGGTGGTGTCGCGCACGCTTCCGAGCACGTCGATCGCGAGCACGATGTCGTAGCCCTGACCGGCTTCGGAGGGGACGCCGCGTTCGAGGTCGGCCTCCACGTAGGCGTCGAACGCGGTTGCCGCGTCGGACGGCTTGCGCAGGTCGACCCCGGTGACCGTGTGGCCCAGCGCGCGCAGGCGGGCGGCGAGCGCGCCGTCGCCGCAGCCGAGGTCGAGGATCCGGCTGGGCGGGCGCCCCTCGATCCACCGCACGACGCGCGCGTGGACCCGCTCCTCGTCGTCGAAGGCGTCGTCGTCGACCGACGCGAAGGCCATCTCCCCGCTACCGAGGCCCATCTTGTGCGCCCGGTACCGCAGTGAGTCGATCACGCAGTCCTTCGCGTAGCGCATGCCGTTGACGTAGCAGATCTCCTCGCCGTAGTAGGTGGGGATCGGCAGCTCGACGATCTTCTTCCCGGCTTCGTGGAGCTGGATGATGATCTGGGTGTCGAAGTTGTAGTCGTCGGTGTTGGCCTCGAACGGGATGTCGGCCAGCGTCTCGACCGAGTACGCGCGGTACCCGGAGTGCCACTCGCTGAGGTGCTCACCCACGAGGCCATTCTGGGTCCGCGTGAGGATCCGGTTGCCCACGAACTTGTAGAGGGGCATGCCGCCGCGTCGCGCGTCACGCGGGTTCATCATGCGAGAGCCGAACACCGCGTCGCACTCGCCCGCTTCGAGCGGCGCGACGATCTCGGGGAGGAACTCGGGTGCGTACTGCCCGTCGGCGTGGAGCATGACCACGATGTCGAGGCCCTGCTCGATGGCCCAGCGGTATCCGGCCTTCTGGTTGCCGCCGTAGCCCAGGTTGCGCGGGTGGCGCACCACGGTGATGGGGAGGTCCCCGATCGCCTGCTGGTAGCCGACGCCGACGAGATAGGTCGAGTCGTCGCTGTGGTTGTCGCCGACCCACACCTGCTCGATGCGGCTCCGGAAGTCGGGCGGGATGCGATCGAGCACGCGGGCGAGCGTCGACGCGGCGTTGTACGCGACGACCACGATTCCGATCCGGGGCACACGCGATCGTATCGCTCGGGAGAACCGGCTCCCCGCATGGCGCGCCCGTATACTCCGCCGGTGCGGCGACCCGATCAACCGTTGCCGGGCGGGCGCGAGCACA
>BTUT01000764.1:0-1294 GCA_045862935.1 Acidimicrobiia bacterium | reverse complement strand
CCGGTCACCGCGCGCAGCGGGCAAGGGGGGAGCGGGTCGACGGGCAGGACGGACAGCACGATCGCCGCGGGCACGAGCGCGAGCCCCGCGACACGAAAGGGCCGGAGATCGACGTCGGTGGTGTCGGTCAGTGCCACGGCCCGAATCGTAACCACCACCGGGCAGTGCCGACCCGAGTCTCCGCTCCGTCAGGCGAACGGGCTCTCGATGCGCACGCCCAGCAGCACGTGCCCCGGCGGGAGGTCTTCGCTGAGGAGGCGATGGCTCCGCTGCGCGCGGCCACCACGACGATCAGGGCATCCCAGAACGAGCGCCGGTGGCGCTCCTCGAGCTCCGAAGCGGTGCCCACGTCCGCGGTGCCACAGATCTGCGTGGACCACGCAGATCTGTGGGATTCGACGCTACAGCGCGCGGACGATCGCCGCGTCCCCCTGGCCGCCGCCACCGCAGAGCGCGGCCGCCCCGAGCCCGCCACCGCGACGTCGGAGCTCGTTCACGAGGGTCATGACGACCCGCGTCCCCGACATGCCGATCGGGTGCCCCAGCGCGATCGCGCCGCCGTTGACGTTCACGACGTCGTCGGAGATGCCGAGGTCGCGCATGGCGGCGAGACCCACGGCGGCGAACGCCTCGTTGAGCTCGAAGAGGTCGAGGTCGGAGACCTTGCCGTCGATCGGCTCCAGGGCCCGCTTGATCGCGCGGGACGGCTGGGTGAGCAACGAGGTGTCCGGCCCCGCGACCATCCCGAAGCTCACGAGCTCGGCGATCGGGGTGAGCCCCAGCTCGTCGGCCTTCTCGCGGCTCGTGACGACGACTGCCGCCGCACCGTCGGAGATCTGCGACGCGTTGCCCGCCGTGATCGTGCCGTCCTTCTCGAACGCGGGCTTCAAGCCGCCGAGCGACTCGGGCGTCGTCCCCGGCCGCACACCCTCGTCCTCCTCCACCATCACGGGATCCCCCTTGCGCTGGGGGATGGCGACCGGCGCGATCTCGTCGGCGAGACGGCCCTCCTTGATCGCCGCGGCCGCGCGCTCGTGACTGCGCGCCGCGAGCTCGTCCTGGGCTTCGCGGGTGATGCCACCGAGCTCGCCGCAGTAGCGCTCGGTGCCCGAGCCCATGTGCACGGCGTCGAAGGCGCACCACAGGCCGTCCTGGATGAGGACGTCGAGCAGCTCGCCGTGGCCCATGCGGTACCCGGCCCGGGCCTTGGGCAACAGGTAGGGCGCGTTCGTCATCGACTCCATGCCCCCGGCGACCACCACCTCCGCGTCCCCGGCCTGCACCATCTGGTCGG
>BTUT01000763.1:0-1296 GCA_045862935.1 Acidimicrobiia bacterium | reverse complement strand
CCACGACCGACCACTGGCACAGCGCGCTGGGGGTGAACGTGTGCGGCGAGTGGCTCCCCGCGCCGCAGACCTTCGACTTCGCGAACGGGACGAACGTCGCTGCGGGGATCCATACGCACGGCGACGGCTTCATCCACATCCACCCGCACGCGAACGCAGAGACGGGTGACCGCGCGACGCTCGGCCGGTTCATGAGCAACGGAGGCTGGTCGGTCTCCGACGACAGCCTGGAGGTCTGGCAGGGACCGTCGTTCGCGCCTGGCCAGACGAAGTGGTCCGACGGTGACCGCTGCCCGGACGCGTCCGGAGCCGCGGGTGCGGGCAAGCCCGGGCGCATCGTGTTCGAGGTGGACTGCAAGCCGGTGTCGGGGCATCCGGCCGCCCACCGGCTCCGCGACCAGGAGGTGGTCGCGATCGGGTTCCTGCCCAAGGGCGAGGAGATGGGCGCGCCGCCCAACGCCGACGCCGCACCGGCGGTCGACGGTGCCGAGCCGTCGGAGCGGATCGACAAGGCCGGGTGCCGCCCGACCGCGGTCGACAACCCCAGTGGCGCGCCGACGCCCACCACCGCGGCCGCGGACGCATCCTCGGCTCCCACCCCCGCCACCACTCCGGCGAGCACCCCACCCGCGACCCAGCGGTGAGGGCTGTCGTCCTCGTGGGCGGTGAGGGGACGCGCCTGCGGCCCCTCACCCACACGACGCCCAAGGGACTGCTCCCGATCGCGAACCAGCCGTTCCTCGAGCGCCAGCTCGAGTGGATGGCCGGCCACGGGATCGACGAGGTGGTGCTGTCGCTCGGCTACCTCCCGGACGCGTTCGTCGCGCACTTCGCCGCCGACGAGCACGCGGGCGTCCGGCTCCGCTACGCAGTCGAGCCCGAGCCGATGGGCACGGCCGGAGCGATCCGCTTCGCGGCGGAGGCCGCCGGGATCGACGAGCGGTTCGTCGTGTGCAACGGCGACGTGCTCACCGCGCTCGACCTCGGCGCGCTCGTGGATTTCCACGCCGAGCACGCCGCCGAGGCGACCATCCACCTCGTCCGGGTGCCCGATCCGTCCGCGTTCGGTGTGGTCCCCACCCACGCCGACGGGGAGGTCGCGGCCTTCGTCGAGAAGCCGCCCCCGGGCCGAGCGCCGACGGACTGGGTGAACGCCGGCACCTACGTGCTCGAGCCCGCGGTGCTCGAGCGCATCCCGGCGGGGATGAACGTGTCGATCGAGCGGGAGACGTTCCCCCGGATGCTCGAGACCCGGGGCTGGGTGTACGCGTTCGCGAGCGACGTGTACTGGCTCGA
>BTUT01000762.1:550-1298 GCA_045862935.1 Acidimicrobiia bacterium | reverse complement strand
CGAAGAAGCGCGGGCGCGACCCTCACGCTCGTTAGACACGGCCAACTCCGGACGGACGGTGCCCGCCCACGGTTCGCGGCCACGCCCGGCTCGCTGTCATCCATTCCTGGAGCCGATCCCGATGCCTGTCTACCCCCTCGGCCGGCACACTGCCCCGCGGTGGTTCCTCTGCGTTCTGATTGTCCTCGTCAGCGGCGTTTCCTCGCCGCGCGCGTCCGCGCTGGCCACGTCGACGTATCGCTTCGACATCGCCGCCGGACCGCTCGATCACGCGCTCGATCGATTGCAGTCGACCACCGGGGCGACCGTCCTGGTCGCCAGCGGCGCCAGGCTGGACGGCTTGGTCACTCCAGGCGTCGTGGGCGTGTTCACGGTCGAGCAGGCGCTGCGCCGACTGCTGTCGGGGACCGGGCTGACCGCCCGCCTGACGGCCGCACAGACGTTCATGTTGGACGTCCAGGGACTCAGCGAGGTCGTCGAGGTGACGGGCGACGGCGGCTATCGCATCGAAGCCTCCGACACCGCCACCCACACGTACGTCCCGCTCCGCGACGTCCCTCAAGCGATCACGGTCGTGACCCGCGCGACCATCGCCGATCAGTCGCTGCAGAGCTTGGGCGACGTTCTACGCTACGTGCCGGGCGTCGGCACGGCACAAGGCGAGGGTAACCGAGACACGGCGGTCTTCCGGGGCAACACCTCCACAGCCGACTTCTTCGTGGACGGGCTTCGAGACGACGTCCAGTAC
>BTUT01000762.1:0-540 GCA_045862935.1 Acidimicrobiia bacterium | reverse complement strand
TGTTGAAGGGGCCCAACGCCATGATCTTCGGCAGGGGCGGGGCCGGCGGCGTCATCAACCGCTCGACACGGCAGGCAGACTGGAGCCGCGCGCGCGAATCCGTCCTGCAGGGCGGGTCGTTCGGGAATCGACGGGCGACCCTGGACGTCGGAGACCGGATCGGCAACGCGATGGCCGCACGCGGCACCGCGGTGTACGAGAACTCGGACAGCTTTCGCGACGGCGTCTCACTGGAACGCTACGGCGTGAACCCCACCGTGGCGTTCACGCCGGGCCCCGCGACCTTCATCCGGGCCGGCTACGAGTACTTTCACGACGAGCGGGTCGCCGACCGGGGGGTGCCGTCGCGCGGCGACCGGCCGTTCTCGACGCCCGCCTCGGCGTTCTTCGGCGACCCCACACAAAGCACGTCGCGCGCGACGGTCAACGCGATCTCGCTCGCCGTGGACCACCGATTCGGCCGGTCCGTGGCCCTGAAGAACCGGACGCGGTGGGCGTCGTACGACAAGTTCTACCAGAACGTGTCCGCCGGGGGCGCCG
>BTUT01000761.1:0-1298 GCA_045862935.1 Acidimicrobiia bacterium | reverse complement strand
GTCGCCGAGCCGTCGTCGAGCGGGGTCGCGGTGTCCAGCGGGAGTCCGAGGGCCTCGAGCACGTAGGCGCGGGAGCCCACCACGACCCGGTGTCCCTCGACGTCGCCGGCGACCCCGCGTCCCGGGGACTCGCGCACGTGCGCGGGTGTCGGGAGCGGGCCGGCCGCCGCGCGCGCCACATCGACCAGCGATCGGGCGAGCAGGTGACCGGACCGTTGCTCGACCGCTCCCGCCAGCCGCAACAGCTCGCGCTCCGACACGCCGTCGACCACGGTCACCCGGCTCACCCGCGCGCGCCCTTCGGTGATCGTCCCCGTCTTGTCGAAGACGGCGACCTGCGCGTCCGAGAGCCGCTCGAGCGCCGAGCCGCTGCGGACGATGATGTGCCGCCGGGCGGCGCGGTTGATCCCGCCGATGATGGCGATGGGCGTGGCGAGGATCAGCGGACAGGGCGTCGCGACGACGAGGACGGCCAGCACGCGCGTCGCGTCGCCGGTCACCAGCCAGGTCACGGCGCACGCCACGAGCGTGAACGGGGTGAACCACCCCGCATAGCGATCGGCCAGGCGCTGCAGCGGCGACTTGGACGCCTCGGCCGAACGCACGAGCTCGACGATGCGGGCGTACTGGCTCTGGCTCGCCACGGCGCTCGCCCGCATGACGAACGCCCCGCTGCCGTTGAGCATCCCGCTCATTACCCTGGCGCCCGGCGCCACCACCCGCGGCAGCGACTCCCCGGTCAGGCGCGACGTATCGAGCTCCGAGTGCCCGTCGACGATGTCGCCATCGCACGGGACCATCTCGCCCGGCCGCACCAGGAGCGGGTCTCCCACGACGATCTCGTCGACCGTGATGTCGACCTCGCCGCCCACCGTCACGCGGTGCGCGACGCGCGGCGCCAGGTCCTCGAGGGCGCGCACCGCAGCCGAGGCGCGCCCGGCGGCGTACCGCTCCAGCGCCTCGCCCCCGGTCTGCATCAGCACGACCACGAGGCCGGCGAGGGGCTCGCGCAGGGCGAGCGACGCGCCGATGGCGAGCGCCGCCACCACGTCGGTGGCGAAGTTGCCGCGGACTACGGCGACCGCGGTCCGCGCGAGGAGCGGGAGGCCGGTGATGGCGAGGGCGACCAGCCAGACGGTGAGCGCCGCGCCGGCCCCCACGCGCCAGTACGCCCCCGCGCCGACGAGGATGCCCAGCAACGCGACGGCGGGATGCAGGATCGCCGCCCAGCCGAGGTGGCCGCGAGGTATGTTGAGTGGAGCCGTCACGCCGTCCCCCGCGCGCCGCTCGTCAGCCGC
>BTUT01000760.1:0-1298 GCA_045862935.1 Acidimicrobiia bacterium | reverse complement strand
GCGCCGCTCGTCGGCGCCGTGCAGCTCGCGCTGGAGATCGGGGCCGCGCGCGTGCGCCGCGGCGCGCCGCTCCGCGTGGGGCGCGTCCCCCTCGTACATGTACGCGGCGATCCATCCGAACAGCAGCGACTGCGCGAAGGGAGAGGGTCGGGGTGTGTCGACCGACACCACCCGGATGGATCGGGACTGCAACCCGCGCAGCACCTCTCCGAGGGCGGGGAGATCGAAGACGTCGCGCAGGCACTCACGGGTGGCCTCGAGCAGCAGCGGGAAGTCGGGGTAGCGCGACGCCACCTGGAGCAGATCCGCGGTCCGCTCCCCGGGCCGACGGCGGGGGAGCAGGAGCGCGCGCGCCGACGCTTCCCGGAAGCGGGCGGCGAAGAGCGCGGTGGCGGGCAGGCGCCGGAGCACGAGCTCCTCGACGTCCTCGGGGTCGATGACGAGCTCGTCGACGGGGATCTCCTCAACGGCCTCGGGCAGCCGCGCCACGATGCCGTCGTCGCTCCAGAGGATGTCGACGTCGAGGCCGAGCCGCTCGGAGAGCCGCTCCTCGATCGCCATGGCCCAGGGTGCGTGGACGCGCGCGCCGAACGGGGTGAGGACGCACACCCGCCAGTCGCCGATCTCGTCGGGGAAGCGCTCCACCACGACGGTGCGATCGTCGGGCAGGGCGCCGGTGGCCGTGCGCTGGTCGTCGAGGTACGTGAGCAGGTTGGCGGCGGCGCGCCCGTCGAGGTGGTGCACGGCCGCGAGCCGTGCGAGGGCGTCGTCGGGGTCGCGATGGGTGAGATCGCGGACCAGCGCGCCGAGTGCGCGCCCGAGCTCGGCCGGACGCCCGGGCTTGTCGCCGTGCCAGAAGGGCATCCGCGCCGGCTCGCCGGGGGCCGGCGTCACCACCACCCGATCGTGGGTGACCTCGTGGATCCGCCAGGTGGACGCGCCGAGCACGAACGTGTCGCCGGGACGGCTCTCGTACACCATCTCCTCGTCGAGCTCGCCCACGCGGTGGCCGTCGGGGAGGAACACGCCGAAGAGCCCGCGGTCGGGGATCGTGCCCCCGTTCGTGATCGCGACCCGGCCGGCTCCTTCGCGCGCCCGCACCCGACCGGCGCCACGGTCCCACACGAGGCGGGGCTTCAGCCCGGCGAAGTCGTCGGACGGGTAGCGCCCGGCGAGGAGGTCGAGCACCGCGAGGAACGCGTCGCGGGACAGATCGGCGAAGGCCGCGGTCCGCAGGACCATCTCGAGCAGCGCATCGACGTCCCACTCGTCGACGGCGCACGCGGCGACGACCTGTT
>BTUT01000759.1:0-1299 GCA_045862935.1 Acidimicrobiia bacterium | reverse complement strand
AGCAAGCTCGTGATCGCCACCACGGTGAGAAGTGCCAGCAGGACCTTGCCGACCGTGACGCGCTGGATGCGCACCAGCTCGGGGGGGTCGACCGCGAGGGCCGTGGCGGCCGACGCTCGGAGGTCGGCCAGGTCCAGCTCCGCGTCCTTGACGCGTTGCCGCAACCGGCGCCCGAGCGTCGCGCGCTGGAGGTAGGGGAGCGCGCCGACCAGCACGTCGTCGCCGCATGCCTCGCGGGCGATCCGGACGGCGGCGTCGTTCCCGACCAGGAGCGCCGTGAGGGTGAGCATCGCCGCGACGTCGACGGCCAGGAGGGACGGCTCGGTGGCCTGGACCGCGGACCGCCAGCCGGTGATGACCAGGTCGCCGTCGGGGCCGACCACCGCCGAGGAGACGTCGAGCCGTCGGTGCGCGATCCCCACGGCGTGGGCGCGGCGCATCGACGCCCACAGCCGGCCGACGACCTCGTCGGTGATCTCGTCGGGGCTGCGAGCGTCCAAGGGCTCACCGGCGTCGACGAACACGATCACTGCGTCCGAGGGCTGCGCTTCTCCGACCGCAACGAGCTCCGCGACGCGCACGCCCGCTCGGCCGGCCAGGAGCCCCATCAACGCCTCGTGCTCGACCATCTGGAGACGGGTGGCCGTGAGGCGGAGGTCGGCTTCGCGTTGCCACAGCCCCCGCCAGAGCCGCGAGGCGAGCTGGGCGGTGTGCGCATCGCGTCCCGCGACCTGTACCAGCAGGGACCGGCCGCGCTCGTCGACCGCGCGGTATGCGACGATCCCCTGGTCGCGCTCGCCCAGCACCGTCAGATCGCCCACCGGGACCCCGAGCTGCAGGAGCGCGTGGCGCACCCGCTCGGGAGTCGGCGTCCCCGCCGGCGACCCGAAGAGGAGATGGAGGCCCGCGGCGGCGGCCCAGCCGATGGCGACCGCGCCCAGCACATCGGCCACCGCGCCGATCTCGAGCACGATGGCCCCGACGGCGCTGACGAGCACTGCCGCCCGACTCAGCCGCCGGAACGGCCGACTGAGGTGCGGCGAGGTGACGAGCAGGGCCGCGGTGAGCACGGCGATGCGCACGACGGGGTAGTCGCGGACCCCCGCCACATCACCGATCGTCCCCACTGCCGGCCATTCCCCGGTCACGAGGCGCCCGATCGCGATCGCGAGCCCCAACGCCACGACGACCGCGAGCACCATGTCGCGCACCAACGCGAGGCGTCGGCGAACGCAGGCTGCGACGACGACGACGAGCACCAGGGCGGAGCCGAGGATGACGAGCGCCTGGGCGATCGCG
>BTUT01000758.1:0-1300 GCA_045862935.1 Acidimicrobiia bacterium | reverse complement strand
CGTCCTCTGGATGCTCCGACGCACGCGTGCGCGCCAGGGAGGCTGGGCATGAGGACGCGCACGAAGCGCATCGCGCGCTGGGGCCACGTCCCCCGCCGCCCCGATCGGGTCGCCCCCGGCGCACTGCTGCTGCGCGCGTCCGGGGTGACCGTCGAGCTCGGTGGACGCCCCGTGGTGCGCGACGTGGACCTCGAGGTCGGTGCCGGCGAGGTGGTCGCGCTGGTCGGCCCCAACGGATCGGGCAAGTCGACGCTGCTCGGCGCACTCGCCGGCGACCTGGGGTTGGCGGCCGGCGACGTCGTGCTCGACGGCGCACCGCTCCACACCTGGACGCCCACCGAACGGGCGATGCGGCGAGCGGTCCTGCCCCAGCACCCGATCGTCACGTTCCCGTTCACCGTCGGCCAGATCGTCCGCATGGGGCGGGCACCGTGGTCGGGAACCGCCGCCGAGGACGACGACGACCGAGAGGTCGCGGCGGCACTCGACGCCACCGACGTCCGCGAGTTCCGCATGCGCCCCTTCACTGCGCTCTCCGGCGGTGAGCAGGCTCGGGTCATGCTCGCCCGGGTGCTCGCGCAGCGCACGCAGCTCCTCGTGCTCGACGAGCCGACCGCCGCGCTCGACCTCCACCACCAGGAGGCGGTGCTCGAGACGATCCGTCGCCGCGCCGACGCGGGCGAGGCGGTCCTCGTGGTGCTCCACGACCTCGGCGCGGCCGGTGCCTGCGCCGATCGCGTCGCGTTGCTCTCCGACGGACAGATCGTGGCCATCGGGCCCCCCGAGGACGTGCTCGTGCCGTCCCGGTTGAGCGCGGCCTACCACCACGACGTGGAGGTCATCACCCATCCGAGCACGGGGGAGCTCATCGTGCTCCCCCGTCGCGCCTGGCTCGGAGCCCGTCCCGACCTGTAGGTTAGGGCACCCAAAGTAAGGGTGTCCTGAGTGACGTTGGGAGCGACGGGCACACGAGTAGGACGAGAGAAGGAGCCACGGAGACCATGGGATGCGTGCAGGGGATGGAGCAGTGAGGCGGTCGGTGCGGGCGGTGCTCGCCGTCGGGCTGTGCGTGCTGGCCATTGCCGGCCTCCTCGCCGCCGGAGTGCCCGGTGCGGGAGCGGCGTCGAAGAAGACCACGGCCAAGGCCTCCGACGGGACGATGACCTGGGCGTTCTCGAACTACGTCCTGGTCGCGAACCCGGCCACGTTGAGCGTGTCCGAGGTGCACGAAGCCGAGGAGCCGGCGACCTTCGATGCCAGCACGGGCTGGACGTTCACCGAGGGCAAGGGCACATTCGAC
>BTUT01000757.1:0-1302 GCA_045862935.1 Acidimicrobiia bacterium | reverse complement strand
GGTCCGTCGCCCGCCGCTGCGTGCGCTCCTTCACGAGGTCGGGCTCGGTGACCGCGAGGAACCGGTCCTCGACCACCGCGTCGCACACGCGGGTCGCGACCTCCTGGGGTGACACCGGCGCAGGCAGCGCGAGCTCCTGGGCCCACGTCGACGGGTCGTCCAGGCCCGCGAAGCGCGCCGTCTCGCCGAGGTTGGTCGCCACGAGGCCCGGGCACACGAGGGTCACGCCCACGCCCAGCGGGCGCGCGTACAGCGCGAGCGCCTCGGTGAACCCCGCCACCGCGAATTTCCCGGTGATGTAGGGGATCGCGTCCCAGGCGTACGCGTACAGCCCGGCGAGCGACGCGGTGTTCACGACGTGGCCGCTCCCCCGCTCGAGCATGTGGGGGAGGAAGGTCCGCGTCCCCCGCAGGACGCCGTAGAGGTTGACCTGCAGGATCCAGTCCCAGTCCGGCATCGGGATCGTCTCGGGAGGCCCGAGCAGCACGACCCCGGCGTTGTTCATCACGATGTCGACCCGGCCCAGCTCCTCGAGGATCTCACTGCGCAGGTGCTCGAAGTCCCCGTCGTAGGCCACGTCGCAACGCACGGTCAGCGCGCGCCGTCCCATCTCCTCGATCTCGACCCGCACCTCCTCGAGGCGGTCCTCGTGGATGTCGGCCACCACCACCTGAGCGCCCCGCCGCGCGAGCTCGAGGGCCGTAGCCCGGCCGATGCCGCTCGCGCCGCCGGTGACGACCGCAACCGCTCCGTCGATCTGCACGTCAGCCTCCAGCCACGAGCCGCCAGCGCGGGTCGCTCCCGTACACCGGCGCCGCGAACGCGGAGTAGTCGGCCCCCTTGCGGACCGACTGCCCGCCGTCGACGGAGATGTTCTGCCCGTTGAGGTAGCCCGACTCGGGACCGATCAGAAACCGGACCGCGGCGGCGATGTCGTCGGGCTCCCCCACCCGCCCGAGCGGGATCTCGCGGAGATACGAGTCGAGGATCGGGCTCCCGTCGGTGATGGCTCCCATGATCTCGGTCGCGACCACCCCCGGCAGGACGGAGTTCACGCGCACGCGCGCCGGACCGAGCTCGTCGGCGGCGACCCGTACGAGCATGTCGAGCGCCGCCTTGGCCGCGCCGTACACCCCGAGGAACCGGAAGGTGTCACGCCCCGCGTGCGACGAGATCGCCACGAACGACCCGCGCCCGGACTCGGCGAGCGGTTCGGCCGCGTGCTTCAGCAGCAGGAGGTTGCCGACGACGTTGAGGTCGAGCGTCGCGCGCACCGCCTCGACGTCGGCCATCACCAGCGGA
>BTUT01000756.1:0-1314 GCA_045862935.1 Acidimicrobiia bacterium | reverse complement strand
GAGAAGTCGGGCACGGTGAAGTCGGTCAAGGTAAAGCCGGGCGACACCGTCGGCTCCGGCGACGTGGTCGTCGTCATCGAGTGACCAGCGAGCCGGCGCCGCCCGGCTCCGAGGCGCACAGGACGGCACCTGGTGCCCGCGGTGCGTCGCCTGCGCCCGACGAACGAAGGTGGTCGATGCCGGCGTGATCGTCGAGTTCATCGCCAACGATCTCGACCCCGATCGTCTGGGTGACGAGTTCGCGTGAGCGCAATGCGTACGGCAATCGCGCGGGGGCTCCGCGGCACGCTCGGCGTGGTCGGGATGCTCGCAATGCTGGTGTTGGCGTCACCCGGCGACGCGGCCACCGAGCTGCGCACCGGTCTCGCCACCGACGGCGGTCCAGGTGCCCTCGATCGGCAGGTGGCCGTCGAGCCGCTGGGCACCGCCGGCGCCGCGCAAGCCGGCACGTCATTCGTGCCGATCGCACCGGCACGGGTGTTCGACACGCGCAACGGCATCGCGCTGAGCCCGGGCGAGGAACGCGACGTCCCGCTCGCCGGCGTCGGTGGTGTGCCGGCCACCGGCGTGGCCGCCGTCGCGGTGAACGTCACCGGCATCTCCCCCACCGAGACCACGTTCATCTCGACCTACCCGGCCGACGTCGCGCGGCCCGAGGCGTCGACGCTCAACCTCTTCCCCGGACAGATCCGCCCCAACCTGGCCGTCGTGGGGTTGTCCGCCTCCGGAGCGCTCACGCTCTACAACGAGGCGGGCACCACCCACGTCGCCGTCGACGTCATGGGCTGGTACCCCGCCGGTGGCGACCTCCGCACCGTCACCCCCCAACGCCTGCTCGACACCCGCAGCGGGCTGGGCACCGGCATCAGCGCTCCGGTCGGACCGGCGAGCGCCATCGAGCTCACCGTCGCCGGCCGGGCCGACCTGCCGGGCAGCGGGGTGGGCGCCGTCGTGCTCAACCTGACCGCCGTCTCCCCCACCACCGACACGTACCTCACGGTATGGCCGACCGGGTCGCCGCTCAACACCGTCTCCAACCTCAACCTGCCGGGCGACGACATCCGACCCAACCTGGTGTTCGCCCCCATCGGCACCGACGGCCGGGTGTCCATCTTCAACGCCGCCGGAGCCACCCACGTCCTCGCCGACCTGGTCGCCTGGTATCCCACCGGCGCCTCCTACACCCCGGTCAACCCCACCCGGGTCCTCGACACCCGAGACGGCACCGGACCCGGTCGCGTCGGACCCGTAAGGGGCGGCGACGGCGTGGACGTCAAGGTGACCGGCGTCGGCGATATCCCGGAGAGCGGTGTG
>BTUT01000755.1:0-1314 GCA_045862935.1 Acidimicrobiia bacterium | reverse complement strand
GGCGGTCGTGGCGGTCGGGACCGTGCTCATCGCGACGGTGATGTCGACCACGCTCGTGGAGGCGCTCACGGCGAGCGCGGCGGTGGGGGTCGTCGCGCTCTCGCTCGTCGTCGTCACCGGCTACACCGGTCAGCTCTCGCTCGCGCAGTTCGCGCTCGCGGGCATGGGGGCCTGGATCGCGGCGCGCGCCATCGTCGACCTCGATCTCGGCTGGGAGCTCGCGGCCATCCTCGGCATCGTGGCCGCGGTGCCGATCGGTGTGCTCGTCGGCTTGCCGTCGTTGCGGACGCGGGGCGTGAACCTCGCGGTGGCCACCCTCGGGCTGGCGCTCGTGATCCAGGCCCAGGTGCTCGCGAACGGCGATCGAACCGGCGGGATCACGGGTCTCGCGATCGGCTCACCGACGTTCTTCGGGATCGACCTCGACCCCGTCCGTCACCCCGAGCGGTACGCGCTCATGGCGTTCGGGTGCTTCGTGATCGTCGCCCTCGCGGTCGCGAACCTCCGCCGCGGTCGAGCCGGCCGACGCCTCGTCGCCGTGCGGTCGAACGAGCGGGCCGCGGCCGCGCTCGGGATCTCGGTGTACGGCGCGAAGCTCTACGCCTTCGGGCTGTCGGCGGCGGTCGCGGCGGTGGGTGGGGTGCTCATCGTGTACCGCAACCCCACGGCGGTGTTCATCCCCACGTTCTCGATCTTCCAGTCGATCTTCGTGGTCGTCTACGCGGTGATCGGCGGCATCGGCTTCGTGGTGGGCGCGGTGCTCGGCGGTGCGATCGTTCCCGGCGGCGTCGTGAACCGTCTCCTCGGCGACGTGCTCGGGGGCGAGCAGACGGTGCGCGTGATCCTCGGCGTCGGGCTGATCCTGGTGCTGCTCGTGGTGCCCGACGGCCTCGCCAGCCTCACGAGCCGAGCCGACCGGCTCCTGCGCCGCGTGCGCAGGGTGCGTCGCGCCCGGGGCGGGGGCGGCGCGCCCGAGCTCGAAGCGCCCGAGGTCGAGGGGGCGGAGGTCGAGGGGGTGCCGGTCGAGGGGGTTCCGGTCGAGGGGGTGGCGGTCGAACCGGCCACCCTCGAGCGAGTGGCGGTCGAGCGGGCGACGCCCCGGACCCTCGAGGTGCGGGGCCTCACCGTGCGCTTCGGCGGGGTGATCGCGGTCGACGACGTGTCGCTCACGTTGCGTCCCGGCGAGATCCACGGGCTCATCGGCCCCAACGGGGCGGGCAAGACCACGTTCATCGACGCGGTGACCGGGTTCGTCCCGGCCGAGGCGGGTGCCGTGACGATCGACGGCGAGGCCGTGCCGAGCGGGGCTCGCCG
>BTUT01000754.1:0-1320 GCA_045862935.1 Acidimicrobiia bacterium | reverse complement strand
CGCGTCTACGACGAAGAAACCGCGACGGTCGTTCTGGCACGCAGCCTGTCGGCCGGACAACGCGCCTTCCAACTCGCCACCCAGGTCGCGTTGCTCTCGCAGTCGGCCGAGATCAGCCGCTTGGTCGCGGCGGCGGAGGACCTCGACCCGGCGTCGATCCCGGTCGCCCGAGTCGGTCTCGCCAACTACTTCGCCGGCGCGCTCGTGCTGCCGTACACCGAGTTCGCGGCGACCGCACGCGAACTCCGCTACGACGTCGACCTGCTCGGTCGTCGTTTCGAAGTCGGCTTCGAGACCGTCTGCCATCGCCTCTCGACGCTGCAGCGGCCGGGCGACCGCGGGATCCCGTTCATCTTCGTGCGCGTGGACCAGGCGGGGAACATCTCCACGCGCCAGTCCGCGACAGCCTTCCACTTCTCCCGGGGGGGTGGCAGCTGCCCCCTGTGGGTGGTTCACGACGCCTTCGCGACGCCCGGGCGCATCCGGACCCAGGTCTCACAGATGCCCGACGGAAGGAGCTACTTCTGGTTGGCGCGCACCATCGACAATCGCTCCGGCGGTCACCTATCGACGCCGTCGGACTTCTCCATCGGACTCGGCTGCGACCTCGCGCATGCCGAAGACCTCATCTATGCGACGGGAGTCGACCTGACCGACGAGCGCACCGTGGTCCCGATCGGCGCGGGCTGCAAGGTCTGCCCTCGCCCCGCCTGCTCCCAGCGCGCCTTCCCGATGCTCGGTCACGGCATCCACATCGACGAGCGGATCAGCGACTCGGTGCCCTACCGACCGTCCTGACCGGGTCGCGCGTACTGCGCTCCTGACTAATCGGCCGCCCGGCGCGACAGCGGAACCCGATCCAACGCTTCCATTCACCCGTCCTCGGCAACCGACTCTTCTGTCACGATCGTAGCGGTGTCTACGGCCTCCTCCAGTCCCTGATGCACCATCCGCCACACCTCGCGGACCGCGATCGAGAGCGCGAGCAAATCGTCGGTCGCCGACAGCCCGAGGTCGACCACGCACCGGGCCGTGCCGTCACCGCGCGCGCCGCACCGCCAGACCGATCTCGGTGAGCAGACGGTCCTCAGGGTCGTCGAACCGGAGTCCGGACAACTGCTGGGCGCGGTCGATCCGATACCTCAGCGTGTTGGCATGCACACCGACCGCCCGGGCCGCGTCACGGACGTTGCCGTGCGCCGCCAGAAAAGCCGCTACGGAGGAGACTAGGTCGCCGTCGTGCGCGGCGTCATAGTCGACGAGGGTGGACAGTCGCGGGTCGGCGAGGTCGTCCCGTTCGGACAGCACGGACAAGATCTC
>BTUT01000753.1:0-1320 GCA_045862935.1 Acidimicrobiia bacterium | reverse complement strand
GAGCTCCTCGCTCGCGAGCGCGAAGGTCAACCCGACCGGGTCGGCGAAGGCGCTCGCCACGAACTCCCACGAGTAGAGCCCGATCTGCGCCGCCTCCTCGATGACCGGCCAGGGGGTCTCCTCACGTTCGTCCCACTCGTGCGCCACGGGACGGATCACGTCCTCGGCGAAGTCGTGGACCCACTTCTGGATCTGGAGCTGGTCCTCGTTGAGGTCGAGGGAGAAGTCGCTCATCGCCGCCTCCGGGTCGAACGGGACGGAGCGAGGGGGCCCCGTCACGATGACCCTATGTTACCCGCTGGTAACTACCCACGGGAACATCCACACGGCTACGTCTTGGTCGTGGTCGAGGAGGCGACGCACCAGGTCGTGGACCGGTGTCGGGGTGGTGGGGCTGGTGGGGGCGGTGGTGGCGGGAGTGGTCGTGGGTGGCGGAGCGACCTGGGGTTGGACGGTGATCGTGCGCTGCGCCGTGTGCCCGCCGCTGCCGTTCGCAGTGAGCGTGTAGCTGTGGGAACCGCTGCACACGAAGGGCACCTGGGCCGAGCCGTTCGCGCCGTAGTCGGCGTACTTCCCGGGACCGTCGATGCTCACCGTGACGCCGAGCGCGTTCGTCGTGGTCCAGGTGAGCGTGATCTGCACGGTCGCGGAGGCGTTCGGGCAGGTGGCCGGATTGGGCGCTGCGTTGAACGCCGTGATCTGCGGTGAGCTCGCGGTGGTGGTGACCGTGGTCGACGGTGTGGGCTTGGACGTCGTCGTGGTGCTCGACGAGGAGGTGCTCGACGACGAGGTGGTCGTCGCGGGCTTGTCGTCGCCGTCACCGCCGCTCAGCAGGAGGGCGATCGCCACCCCGAGCACGATCACCCCGAGCGCGGCGAGGATCCCCCAGAGCCACTTGCGACCGTCACCCTCACCGTCGCCGTTCGGATGGCCGCCGTACGGTCCGCCGCCGTACGGCCCGCCGGGATCGTCGGGCGGCCCCACGGGGGGCACCGCGACCGTGGGGTCGTAGGCGCCCGGGAGCGCCTCGCCCGCGGCGGGGCCTGTCGGCTCGGGATACGGGGGAGCGCCCCGACGAGGACCTTCGGGCAGGGGCTTCGTGGGGTCGACGGGTCCACCGGCGGCCATCTCGGACTCCTCGGTCGGGTTTCCCCGCACCGTAGTTGCCCGGCCGCCGGTGGACCCGGCACCGACTCCCCGGCGCCGCAGGGGCACCGAGGTCGAGGCGCAGACTCAGGACGCGTGCTGGCCCGGAACCCGGTTCACGAAGCGCTCCGCCATCTCCGGGAGGCGCTGCACGACCTTCTCGGCCCGCTCCGC
>BTUT01000752.1:0-1321 GCA_045862935.1 Acidimicrobiia bacterium | reverse complement strand
GTGGCCACAGTGACATGGCCGCGATCAGCGGATCCCGTCGCGGCTGGCGCCGGGCGCGACCTTGACGACCCGGTCACCGATGCGCCGCGCGACCAGTGCCGCGTCGCGCGAGTTCATGAGCGTGAGCTGCATGAGCGGATGTGCCGACCCGTCGGGCGTGTGGCGGCTCCCCCGCGCGAGCCAGCAGTCGCCGACGAGCCCGACCCCCGGATCGAGCACTGCCTCCCCCAGGACCTCCCGCGTCCCCGACCCGGGTCGCGCCACGACCAGCTCCACGATCCCGGCGTCGATCGGCGATCCGAGCAGATGATCGACCCCGGCTTCGAGCTCCGCCTCGCCCGGTTGCTCCACGACGTCAGGATGGCCGCCGCCCACCGGTCGCCGCCGGGGATTTCGGGGATGAGCGCTACTCGCCGGTGAACTCCGGGTCGCGCTTCTCGAGAAACGCCATCATCGCCTCGCGCGCATCACCGGAGAGCGCGAGTCCGGCTTGCGCCACTGCCTCCCAGTCGAGCGCCTCCGCCATCGTCATCGAGAAGGCGTTGTTGAGCTGCCGCTTGATCACCGAGAGCTGCACCGGCGGTTGCCGTGCGAGCCGGTGGGCCATCTCCATGACCGTGTCGATCAGCGCTTCGGCGGGTACGACACGGTTCACGATCCCGAACTCAGCCGCTTCGGTGGCCGACAGGATGTCGGAGAAGAACGCGAGCTCCTTCGCCTTGTGCAGACCGATGAGGCGCGGAAGCAGCCATGAGCCGCCGCCGTCGAGCGCGAGACCACGCCGCAAGAAGATCTCCGAGAACCGCGCCCGCTCCGACGCGACCACGAGATCGCAGCCGAGCGCGAGGTTGCAGCCGTAGCCCACGGCCACGCCGTTCACCGCCGCGATCGTCGGCTGCGGGAGCTCGTGCAAGCGGAGTGCGCAGCGAGACGCCCGCCTCAGCACCCACACTCCCCGCCCCATCGTCGGCAGGTGGTTTCCGGCGTCACTCAGGTCGGCACCCGAGGTGAACGCGTCGCCGGCTCCGGTGAGCACGACCACCCGGTCGTCACGGCTGGCCGCGATCTCGTCGAACGTCGCCGTCAGCTCGTCCCACATCGGGCCGTTGAGCGCGTTCTTGCGCTCGGGGCGGCTCATGGTGATCATCACCACGCCGCGGTCGCGCTCCACGACGACGAGATCCATGGGCCGGTACGGTAGCGGCGTGGGGCTGAACCCGTTCCGGAGCCGAGTGGAGCGCCGCACCGACGCCATCGTCGTCACGGGCGCGTTCGTGGTCATCGTCGCGCTCGTCGCCTGGGCGCTCTTCGGCGGCTAGCC
>BTUT01000751.1:527-1324 GCA_045862935.1 Acidimicrobiia bacterium | reverse complement strand
GCCGCCCCCGTTCGGAGACTGGACACGGCGGCCGATGCCGAGGACGCGAATCTGACGCTGACCGCCCGCGCGGTGGTCGCCGCGGCGCGCGCCCGCGAAGAGTCGCGCGGCTGCCACTACCGGGCGGACTTCCCCGACACCGCCGCCGTCGGCGTTCCCCGGCGCTTCCGGTTCGTCGACGACGAGATGGTGGCCGCCGTTCCGATCGGCTGAATCGGAGACGTGCCAGGGTGTGGCCTCTGTCGGAGGTCGTCCGTAGACTCGTCGCAGCAGAGGTTCCCCGGGAAAGGTGATGTTGCGATGCGCAGTGGCGGTTGCTGGTCTTCGGTTGTCGCCACCGTGCAGGAACGCGCCGCGCTGCGGCTGACTCCGACCCACGACTGGCTCGTCGCCTGCGTGCTTCCGGCAGGTCACGACGGTGCCCACGCCTCCGACGGCGCGCAGCAGCACGCGGGTCGACGTCGCTGGCTGCTCTGGGGCGACTACGCCCGCGGCGCCCAGAACCTCGCCGACGAGTTCGAGTGCTCCGCGCAGGCGCTCGACGGCGCTCCCTGCATGTTCTTCGCGGGACACGGCGGCCACCACCGCTATGCGGCTCCGCTCGGGGAGGACTTCCCCGCGAACCCGTCGCCGCAGCCCGTCGCGGCACCGCCGTTTCCGGCGCAGGCGGACAGCGGGAGGCACGAGATGAGGCCGTCGGGACCGGACGGCGTCGGACGCCACGGCGGCCGAGGCTCGATCCCGTCGCAGGCGGTTCCGCCGGAGCCGCGGCCCGTCGCGCCCCCGTGGATGCCCGC
>BTUT01000751.1:0-517 GCA_045862935.1 Acidimicrobiia bacterium | reverse complement strand
CGGACCAGCCTCGCCGAATCCGGTCGGGGCGACGGGGCCTCGTCCCCACACGGGTCCGGCGCACCTGCCGCCGTTGCCTCCCGAGGACGAGTCGATCAGCGTGGCGTCGCTCGACGCGCTCTTTGCGGGCATGCCCTCGCTGAAGGACCTGCCGCACACCGAACTCCTCGCGTTCCCGGAGGGGAGTTTCCGCAGCGTCGCTCCGTCGTGGCCCGACTCGCGCGGCGAGTATGTGGCGGAGCACCACCTCGCGAATCCGGTCGACCGCGAGGTGGTCGTGTCCGGTCCGGATCGATTCGAACCCGCCGAAGCGCAGGACGACGAGATCATCGACGTCGAGGAGGTCCCGGATCCGGCTCGCGGCCGTCGTCGTGCGGAGCGTGATCGCCCGTCTGAGCCGACCACCGGTCGCCACGGTGTGGCCGTCGAGGCCGAGCCCGATCCCGCCGACGAGGACGTGCCGCCCGGTTCGCGCTGGATGGAGGTCCGACCCGGAGCCGCCTCGGTGCTGACCACG
>BTUT01000750.1:0-1327 GCA_045862935.1 Acidimicrobiia bacterium | reverse complement strand
GCACAGCCTCGGGTTGCCGAAGTCCTACTGAGGCCCGATCCGGGGCCGGATGGGCTCACCGCGCCGGGCCGAGGACTGCCGGAGATCGTCGACCGAGTGGGGATCTCGCCGAGGTCATCGTCTCTGGTCGCGTGACCCGCGGAGAGCACGTCGTCAAGGCAGTCGCGCTCGGTGCACGGGCCGCGTTGGCCGAGCGGGCGTACCTGTCCAGTGTCCACCACCGCGTCCGGTCGCTCGGACGGCGATCTGGGCGTCGGACGCGGGAGTCTCAGTACGACTTCGGGAGGCCGAGGGTGTGCTGGGCGATGTGGTTCAGGATCATCTCCTCGCTCACGGGTCCGATCTTGAGGCCCCGCACGGGCCACCACATGTCGGAGATCCCGTATTCGATGGTGAGACCGTTGCCGCCGTGGGTCTGGATCGCGCGATCGACGCAGTGACCAGCTGCCTCACCCGCAGCGAACTTGGCCATGTTCGACGCCTCACCGGCGGCGGGATGCCCGGCGTCGAAGAGGGCTGCAGCCTTCTGGGTCATCAGCCGCGCCAGCTCGAGCTCGATCTTGGCCCGGGCGAGGGGATGCGCCACTGCTTGGTGGGACCCGATGGGTGTGCTCCACACCACCCGCTCGCGTGCGTACGCGCATGCCTTGTCGAGGGCTCGCAGGCCGAAACCGGTGCAGGCGGCGGCCACGACGATCCGCTCGGGGTTGAGGCCGTCGAACACCGTTGCCAACCCGCCCTCCTCGCTGCCGACGATGCGGTCGGCGTCGACGTGGACGTCGTCGAAGAACAGGTGCCACTGGCGGTCGGGCCCGAGGTACTGCGTCGCGATCGGGTGGCGCGTGAATCCGGGGCCGTCGATGTCGACGATGCAGAGGCACGGCGCGCCGAGCTCCCCGTCGGCCCGCCGGAAGCGGGCGATCACCAGCACCGCGTCCGCGTCCTCCACCGCGGAGATGAACACCTTCTCCCCGCGAACCAGGTAGTGGTCGCCGTCCCGGCGGAGCTCCGTGCGCATGTTGTGGCGGTTGGTGCCAGCGTCCGGCTCGGTGATCGCGAAGGAGAGCTTGACCGTGCCGGTCGCGATGCCGCGGAGCCAGCGGTCGTTCTGTGCGCGGGTCCCGTGGCGGGCGAGCACGGATCCCGCGACCGCCGACGAGACGACGAGCATCAGAGGCATGTGCCCGGCTCGGGCGACCTCCTCCGCCACGATCGAGAGGCCGGTCATGCCCATCCCGCCGCCGTCCCATTCCGCGGGGATGTTCACCCCGACGAAGCCGTTGTCGGCGAGCGCGGCCCACAGTTCCGTGGGCGGGAGGCCCGCAGC
>BTUT01000749.1:0-1329 GCA_045862935.1 Acidimicrobiia bacterium | reverse complement strand
CCCGCGACGAGCGCATCATCGTGTTCGGCGAGGACGTCGGCATCAACGGCGGCGTGTTCCGCGCCACCGACGGGCTCGTCGACCGCTTCGGACCCGAACGGGTGGTCGACACCCCCCTCGCCGAGGCGCTCATCCTGGGCACCGCGGTGGGCCTGGCCGCCTCCGGCATGGTCCCCGTGCCCGAGATCCAGTTCCTCGGGTTCTCCTACCAGGCGTTCCACCAGCTCGCCGGCCAGATCGCCCGGTTGCGCTACCGCTCCAACGGCCGCTTCGACGCCCCCATCACCGTGCGGGCGCCCTTCGGCGGCGGGGTGCGCACCCCCGAGCTGCACTCCGAGGCGCTCGAGGGCCAGCTGGCCAACATCCCCGGCCTCAAGGTGGTCATGCCCGCCTCCGCCCACGATGCTGCCGGCCTGCTCACCGCCGCCATCCGCGACCCCGACCCGGTGCTGTTCCTCGAACCGCTGCGGGGCTACCGCTCGCTGCGCGACGATCTGCCCGACGACGCCGATGTCATCGAGCCGCTGGGCAAGGCCAAGCTCGTGCGCGAGGGCACCGACCTGGTCATCGTGGCCTGGTCCTACCAGGTCGAGGTGGCCCGCAAGGCCGCCGAGCAGCTGGCCGAGGAGGGCGCCTCGGTGGCGGTGCTCGACCTGCGCAGCATGGTCCCGCTCGACATCGACACGCTGGCCGGCGTGGTCAGCGGCATCGGCCGGGTGGTGGTGGCCGAGGAGGCGCCGCTCACCGCCGGCTTCGGCGGCGAGGTGGTGGCCACCATCGTCGAGGAGTGCTTCTACGACCTCGAGGCCCCGCCGGTGCGGGTGTCGGGCTACGACGTGCCGTTCCCCATGGCCCAGCTCGAGGACCGCTACGTGCCGTCGGTGGCCCGGGTGGCCGCCGGTTGCCGGCGGGCCCTGGAGGTGGCGCCGTGACGTTCCGTTTCGCGCTGCCCGACGTGGGCGAGGGCCTGCACGAGGCCGAGATCGTGCGTTGGCTGGTGGCCGTGGGCGAGACGGTGGCCCGCGACCAGCCCATCGTCGAGGTCCTGACCGACAAGGCCCAGGTGGAGCTGCCCTCCCCCGCCGCCGGCACGATCGCCGCGGTCAACGCCGCCGAGGGCGACATCGTCACCGTCGGCACCGTCATCGTCGAGATCGACGACGGCCGCGGCACCGACGCAGCGCCGGCGTCGCCCGGTCCCACCGTCACCAGCGCAGCCTCCCCGGCCGCCGCCGTGAGCGAGACCACCCCGGTTGCCGCCGAGGTCGCCGCCCCGGTCGCCGCGGCGGCGCCGTCGCGCCGGCCCAAGGCCTCGCCCTCGACCCGCAA
>BTUT01000748.1:0-1329 GCA_045862935.1 Acidimicrobiia bacterium | reverse complement strand
GCGCACGGGCCACCGCGACGCGCTGCTGCTGGCCGCCCGAGAGCTCGTTGGGGCGGTGGTGCACCCGATCCGCGAGGTGCACGGTCTCGATGATGCGGTCGAGCCACGCGGGGTCGGGCCTGCGGCCGGCGAGCGCGAGCGGGAGCGTGATGTTCTCGAGGCCGGTGAGCGTGGGCACGAGGTTGTACGCCTGGAACACGAACCCGATCTTGTCGCGGCGGATCAGCGTGAGGCGCTTCTCGTCGAGGGCGCTGATCTCGTCGTCGCCCAGGAAGACCTGGCCCGACGTGACCCGGTCGAGACCGGCGAGGCAGTGCAGGAGCGTCGACTTGCCGGAACCCGACGGGCCCATGATGGCGGCGTACTGGCCGCGTCGGAAGTCGACGGTGACCCCGGCGAGGGCGTGCACGGCGGTGTCGCCCGCCCCGTAGACCTTGGTGACGTCGATCGCCCGGGCGGCCGCGGAGGTGGCGGTCGGCGAGGAGGCGGCCTCGGCGGTGCTGGTCACAGCGGGGTCCTCCGGCGCGGGTGATCGGGGGTTCTCGGGGGTGGGGCGCCCCGCAGGTTACGGCGTCGGCGGGACCTGCGCGACACGGCCGGCCGGGCCTCTCGGGTCACGGGCCGGCCGGGACCTCCCGGGCGAGGGGCTCGTCGGCGTCGTGCCCGTGACGGCCGAGCCACACGAACCAGGCCACACCGAACGCGAACAGCCCGAGGCTCACCCAGGCGTTCACCCGCAGGCCGAGGATCTCGTGCGCCTCGTCGATCCGGAGGTTCTCGAAGAAGAACCGGCCGAAGGTGTAGATCACCACGTAGAGCGCCATGAGCTGGCCGCGCCGCAACCGGAACCGGCGGTCGACCCAGACCAGGACGAGCCCGCCGAGGAGGCAGTAGATCGACTCGTAGAGGAACGTCGGGTGGAACGTCGCGTCGCGGGCGTAGCCCGCAGGGCGGTGCGCGGGATCGATCTCCAGTGCCCACGGCAGGTCGGTCGGTCGCCCGAAGAGCTCCTGGTTGAACCAGTTGCCCCACCGACCGATGGCCTGTGCGAAGAAGAGCGCCGGCGCCGCGCAGTCGGCCATCGCGAGTGCGCTGAGGTGGCGGCGGCGGCAGTAGACGACGAGGCCCACCGCGCCCCCGAGCACCGCGCCCCAGATCGAGAGCCCGCCCTTCCAGATCTTCAGGGCATCGAGCCACTCGCCGTCGTCGAAGCGCTGGTAGTCGGTGACCACGTGGTACAGACGCGCACCGATGACCCCGCTGATCACGATGACCAGCGCGCCGTCGAGGACGTCGTTGGGGTTCCCGCCCTTGGCGCCCCAGCGGGTC
>BTUT01000747.1:0-1332 GCA_045862935.1 Acidimicrobiia bacterium | reverse complement strand
CCCAGAGCACGCTCTCGATCGAGGCCAACAGCCGGTGGCGGGAGCAACAGGGCCTCGGCGAGCCCGATCGCCCGGTGGGCATGGGCGTGAACCGCCGTCACGCCGCGAGCGGCCGGCCCGGCCACTCCGACGCCCGCGCCCGGCTCGCCGACATGGACGCCGACGGCGTCGACGTCTCGGTGAACTACTGCGAGGTCTCGGCGTTCCGCTACCTCTACCTCATCGAGGACGGCTGGCGGGAGTCCACCCGCGCGTTCAACGTCACGCTCGGAGAGTTCGCCGCGGCCGACCCGCGCCGGCTCGTCGTCTCGTACCAGATCCCGATCCACGACATCGACGCCGCGGTCGACGAGGTGCAGTGGGCCGCGTCGGTCGGCTGCCGGTCGCTGCAGCTCCCCGTGTACCCGAGCGAGCTCGGCCTCCCCGACTACTGGGACACCCGCTACGACCGCCTCTGGGCCGCGATCTCGGAGACCGGTCTCCCGATCTGCAACCACATCGGGATGAACACCACGCTCGACGGCCTCGCTCGGCGCGACCCCACCCCCCAGAAGGGGGTCTTCGTGCCGATGGTCGCCATGTCGGCCGGCGAGGCCCTGGGCATGTGGATCATGGGCGGCGTGTTCGAGCGTTTCCCGGAGCTCAAGGTGGTGTTCGTCGAGCCCGGCCTCGGGTGGGTCGCGTGGTGGCTCTCCATCGTCGACGACCTCGCGCTGCGCCAGGGCTACGACTTCCCCGCGATCCGCGAGCTCCCGAGCCACTACTTCCACCGCAACGTCTTCCTCACCTTCGTCGACGAGCCCGACGCGCTGTACCAGGCCCGCACCCGTCTCGGTGTCGAGAACATCATGTGGTCGTCCGACTACCCGCACCCCGTGTCGACCTGGCCGAACTCGCAGGCCGTCGTCGAGGAGATGTTCGGCGACGCCGACCCGCGTGAGCGCGACCTCGTCGTGTGGGCGAACGCGGCCCGCGTCTGGAACCTCACCTAGCCGTGCCCGGCGTCTACCACGGCCTGACCGTCCTCGATCTGTCGTGGGGCGCGGCCGGCCCGATGACCACGATGCTCCTCGCCGACAACGGTGCGGCGGTGACCCGCATCGAGGCCCCCGCCGGCGATCCGTTCGCCGCGCAGACCGGCTACCGGGTGTGGAACCGCAACAAGCGCCGCGCGCACCTCGATCTCCGGCGCGCCGACGAGCGCGACGCCTTCCTCGCGCTGGCGTCGCGAGCCGACGTGGTCGTGGAGTCGTTCGCCCGCGGCGTCACCGAACGACTCGGTGTCGACCACGCCACGCTCGCGGCACGCAACCCGCGCCTCGTCACGGTCTC
>BTUT01000746.1:0-1341 GCA_045862935.1 Acidimicrobiia bacterium | reverse complement strand
CTTCAACGACATCCCGGCGCTGCTCGTCGGTCTGCACATCGCGGGTGCGACCGCGCTCTGGAGCGCCGTGATCTGGTTCTACCTGGGGCTGTTCACCCGCGCCGGGACCGAGGTGGCCGGGTTCGGGACCACGACGCCGGGTCGGCCCGCGCTCGCCACCGCCGACGGACGGTGAACCCCGACCCGAGCGGCGCGCGAGGCTGACGCCGTGCAGGTCCACCTCGTCGACGGCACCTACGAGCTGTTCCGGCACTACTACGCGCGGCCCGAGCACCTCGACGAGGGCGGCATCGACGTCGGCGCGGTGCGCGGCGTCGTCACCTCGCTGCTCGACCTGCTCGAGGGCGGGGCGACACATCTGGGCGTGGCGACCGACCACGTGATCGAGTCGTTCCGCAACGACCTGTGGCCGGGGTACAAGACGGGGGAGGGCATCGACCCGGTGCTCCACGCGCAGTTCCCCCTCCTGGAGGACGCGCTCCGGGCGCTGGGCGTCGCCGTGTGGGCGGAGGTCGAGCTCGAGGCCGACGACGCCCTGGCCTCGGGCGTGAGGGTCGCACTCCGGGACCCGCGCGTCGAGGTCGTGCTGATCTGCACCCCCGACAAGGACCTCGCGCAGTGCGTGCAGGACCCCCGGGTCGTGCAGTGGGATCGCCGCACCGGCACCCGCTACGACGAGGCCGGGGTGCGGGAGAAGTTCGGGGTCGCTCCCGCGTCGATCCCGGACTGGCTCGCGCTCGTCGGCGACAGCGCCGACGGGTTCCCCGGCCTGCCCGGCTGGGGTGCGAAGTCGGCGGCGACCGTCCTCGCCCGTTACGGCACGATCGACGCCATCCCCGACCTCCCGTGGGACGTGACCGTGCGTGGTGCCGCGAAGCTCGCGGCGACCCTGGCCGAGGGGCGCGAGGCGGCCGAGCTGTTCCGGACGCTCGCCACCCTCCGGACCGACGCGTCCGTGGGCGAGGTCGAGGACTGGCGCTGGCTCGGGCCCACGAGCGCGTTCGACGGGTGGTGCACCCGGCTGGGCTCACCCACGCTCGGGCCGCGCGCGAGAGCGCTCAGCGCGGCCAGAGCGGGGTAGGGACCTCGAACCCGACGGGCGCGCCCCACCGGTTGCGGTACGACACCTCGTGGACCGGGCGGCGGGGAGCGACGGCCCAGCGTCCCCTCGGGTAGCCGAAGGTCACGCAGGAGCCCAGGGTCCAGCCGTCCCCCGTCGGGACCCCGAGGATCTCGAGCACCGCGTCGAGCTCGAACACGAAGGCGAACGTCCAGCACGAGCCCACACCCTCGGCGCGGGCCGCGAGCATCGCCGACCAGGTCGCCGGGTGGATCGATCCG
>BTUT01000745.1:0-1342 GCA_045862935.1 Acidimicrobiia bacterium | reverse complement strand
GCGGACGTCGTCGGGATGGTCGCGGTCGTCGTCGGGGTCGTCGCGGTCGTCGTCGACGGCGACCACGCGGAGCTGCTCGTCGATGAGGACGTCGACCTCGGTGCCGTCGGCCAAGGTGACCTCGGCCTCGTAGAGCCCGGTGTCCTCGTCGCGCTCGATGTCGGTGACGACCCCCGAGCCGACCTCGTCGAGCGCGACCTTCGCGATCCGGTCGCGCGCCGGCCCCGAGATGTGCTCGTCGCTGCCGCCACCGGTGGCCACCGCGATGCCCGCGCCGGCGAGGCCCACGACGCCGACGACCGCCGCGACCAGGATGAGGATGGTCCTGCGCTTCATGTCAACCTCCGTCCGTCGACTCCGGCGGAGCCGATCACGCTCGCGAGGATGGACTCCGTGCCTGACTGCCGGCTGACGAGGCGGCCCACCGGAGCCGCCGCCGTTCAGCGGTGGTTCAGGCGGGAGGGGAACCATCCCCGGACCCGGACCGGGAACCGGACCCGGAACCGGACTCCGACTCGGACCCGGACCCCGGGTCGGGCGGGGTCGTGGAGCCGGCCCCGGGATTCGGGGGAGCGCCGGAGGGAGGTGCGGTGAAGGTCCTGGTCGTCGAGGACGACGTGAAGATCGCCGCTGCCGTGGCGCGGGGCCTGGGCGCGGAGGGGTTCACGGTCGAGGTCGCGGCCGACGGCGACGAGGGGCTGTGGCGCGCGACCGAAGGCGGCTACGACCTGGTGGTGCTCGACATCATGCTCCCGGGCCGCAACGGGTACCGGGTGTGCACCGACCTGCGCGCCGCAGGGGTGTGGACCCCGATCCTCGTGCTCACCGCGAAGGACGGGGACCTCGACGAGGCGGAGGCCCTGGACCTCGGGGCCGACGACTACCTCACGAAGCCGTTCTCGTTCCCGGTGCTCGTCGCGCGTGTCCGCGCGCTGCTGCGCCGCGCGCGCGATCGTGACCCCGTTCCCGTCAGCGTGGGCGACCTGCGCATCGACAGCGTCGCGCGACGCGCCTGGAAGGGGGACGTCGAGATCGCGCTCACCGCGCGCGAGTTCGACGTGCTGGAGTTCCTCGTTCGCCGGCCCGGTCGGGTGCTGTCGAAGGCCGACATCCTCGACGGCGTCTGGGAGTACGACTTCGCCGGCGATCCCAACATCGTCGAGGTGTACGTGCACCGCGTGCGGCGCAAGGTCGGCCTCACCGACGCCGAGCTCGCCACCGTGCGGGGCGTCGGGTACCGACTGCAGGGCGCACAGGGCTGAGCGCGCCGTGCTCAGCACCGTCCGCGCCCGGATCACCGCGCTCGCGACCGTCACCGTGTTCGTCGTGCTGGTGGGAGCGG
>BTUT01000744.1:0-1343 GCA_045862935.1 Acidimicrobiia bacterium | reverse complement strand
CAAGGAGAAGCGCTACGCCGTCCCCTTCCTCATCGCGTCCCTCGTGCTGTTCGCCCTCGGGGGCTTCGTCGCGCTGCTCACCTTGCAGCCGGCGCTCGACTTCCTCCTGGGGGCGGGCGGCGAAGGCCTGAAGCCCCTGCTGACGGCAGACAAGTTCCTGTCGCTCGTCTCCCTGATGATCGTCGCCTTCGGGATCGCGTTCGAGTTCCCGGTGATCCTCAGCTTCTTGCTCATCGCCCGCGTGATCAGCACGCGCCAGCTGCGCGCCTGGCGCCGGTGGGCGATCGTGCTGATCTTCGCGTTCGCCGCGGTGATCACGCCGAGCCAGGACCCGTACTCTCTGTTCCTGATGGCCGTGCCCCTGGTGCTCTTCTACGAAGGGTGCATCATCCTCGGGAGGATCCTCAAACGATGAGTGACCGTCGATGAGCGCGCGACGTACGACCCGTGAGCCGTATCGCGTCCGACGGGACCGCCGTGAGGTCCTCGTGGCCGTCGCGGTGGCGGCGCTGATCGTGCTGGTGACCGTGGTGGCGGTGTGGATCCTCGCCCCCGACGACGAGAGCACCCCCTCGTTCACCCCGCCCGTGACCGCGTCGCCGACGGCGACGTCGGCGCCCACGGCAACCACGACACCGGAAGGGACGGCCCCGGCCGGCGACACCCCGACGACCGCGACCCCGTCCTCACCGTCCGGCGGGTGATCGACCGCCGAGCGTTCGCGGCGGATCGGGGGCTGAGCCTCGATCGGTTCCAGCACGACGCGCTCGACGCGCTCGACGCGCGCCACTCGATCCTCGTGGCCGCGCCGACCGGATCAGGCAAGACGCTCGTCGCCGAGTACGCGGTGGAGCGAGCGCTCGCGCACGGAGCGAAGGCGTTCTACACGACCCCGCTCAAGGCGCTCTCGAACCAGAAGTTCGTCGACTTCACCGCCCGCTACGGTCGCGAGCGCGTTGGCCTGCTGACCGGCGACAACACGGTGAACGGCGAGGCACCCGTGGTGGTGATGACCACCGAGGTGCTCCGCAACATGATCTACGCGGCCTCGCCGACGCTCGCCGGCCTCGGCGTGGTCGTGCTCGACGAGGTGCACTACCTCCAGGACCGCTTCCGAGGCCCGGTCTGGGAGGAGGTCATCGTCCACCTCGACCGATCCGTGCCCCTCGTGTGCCTCTCGGCCACGGTGTCGAACGCCGCCGAGGTGGCCGCGTGGATCGGCACCGTGCGGGGTGAGACCGACGTCGTGGTGGAGGAGCGGCGCCCGGTGGTGCTGCGCAACTGGTACCTGGTGGGGGAGCGCGGTCGCGACGACCTCGTGCTGCTCCCGACCTTCGTCGGCG
>BTUT01000743.1:0-1347 GCA_045862935.1 Acidimicrobiia bacterium | reverse complement strand
GAGGCGCGGTTGCGCCAGCTGATCGGCGCGTCCCGGGAGGAGGCCGCTCGCCTGCGGAGCGTGATCCTGGCGCCGCGCCCGCTCGCCGCCGCGCCTGCGGCACCGCTACCACCCCTCGCCGCACCGGTCACGACCGGCGCGCCGCTCGTGACCGTCCCGCCGGCGCCGGGGATGGCGGGAGTGCCGGCGATGGCGGCGATGGCCGGGGCGCCGGAAGCGTCGCCCATGGCCCCACCGGCGTACCCGCCGCCCACCTTCGAGTTCGCGACCGCGCCGAGCACCATCGGGAACCCCCTGGCCGCGGACCGGTTCTTCGAGGGCCCCCGGGTGGACGACCCCTTCGCGCCCCCGCCCCCGCTCGATCCCCTGTCCTCGCTCGACGGGCTCGGTCCCCTCGACGGACTCGGCCTCGGTGGCGGACCCGCCGGTCCCTCCTTCGACCCCTTCGCTCCGCCGGCGGTGAGCCCGCTCGTCAACTTCCCCCCGCCCACGGGCCCACCCCTCGAACCTCCCAGCGGCGGCGCGGTGCGCGACGCCGCGGGGTCGTCCCCGTTCGACGACCCGTTCGCGGTTCCGGCCGTCGTGCCGGGGGGCACCCTCGACCCGGCTCCGGGCCCCCACGCACCCCCGGCACCCGGGACGGACCTCCCGATGGACGTGTGGCTCGATCCTCCCGGGGAGCCGTTCGTCGTCGAAGCGGCCGCGTGGAGCGACGACGCCCCGTTCGGTGAGCTCGACGTGGTCGCCCTCGACGGGCTCGAAGCGCCCGACCACCTCGTCGTGGGAGCCGACGGATCGACCGGGCGAGGCGATGCGGCGACCGGCGACGGTGAGCTCGGCGTGCTCGCGTTCCCGGACGCCAGCACCGCACCCGACCGGACCGAGGGCCTCGATGGGAGCCGGGGCATCGACGAGATCGACGACCCGTTCGCCGCGCTGCGGGTGCCGCTCTCACCCGAGGACGACGACTCGCCCTCCGATTCCGGCCTCGTCGTCGACTGGCCGCTCCTCGCGGACGTCGATCCCGACCCGGTGTCCGCCCTGGAGCCCGACGACGCGGCCGTCAGCGGGAACGTCGCGGACGATCCGGTGCTCGCGACCACGCCCGCCGGCGAGGTGGTCGACCCGGTCGCGGACGTCCATCCCGGCGGCCTCGCACCACGGCCCGTGCCCCTCACCGGCGGGCACGACCCCGAGGAGGAGCCCAGCGACGAGTGGTTCGACCGCGCGGCCGCGGCCGCCGAGGCCCTCGTCGCCGAGCAGCGCCCGGTCGCCGCCGACGACCCCGCGGCGCGAGGGCCGACCGGAACAGCGGTGTCGGTCCCGCCGGCCGACCCGCTCGGCACG
>BTUT01000742.1:0-1355 GCA_045862935.1 Acidimicrobiia bacterium | reverse complement strand
GATCACCGGCGCCGCGACACGACCCAGGGCCAGATCACTCCCGGTCATCCACAGGAGCATAGCGACGGGCCCTCCCCGGCCGGTGCGGCCCGCGGCTGGGCCGTCACCGGTCACGGGCGGGCGTCACCCCGTCACAGGAGGGCCTCGATCGCGGCCTCCACGTCGGCCCCGACCGCGACCGGTCCACCGAAGACGAAGCCGGGGATGTCGTCGAGCCCCGACAGGTAGGCCGCGATCGCGGGCGGGATCGGCGTGTGGGTGCGCACGAGGAGCACCGGGCCGTGACGCCCGCCGGTGGCCATGAACACCCCGCCGGAGAGCGCGTCCGGGTAGGTCAGGCCGGTCGCCACCCCGATGACCGGCGGGTCCGGGAAGAACCGCTCCGCGACTGCGGCCGAGGTCCCGTAGAGGTCGGGGCCGAAGACCGGGATCGCGTCCGGGTCCGCGCCGTACGCGGCCAGCGGCCCGCCGATCGCGTAGGTGGTGGCCGGTGAGTACGCGGCGAGGTACGCGGCCGTCTCGGGCGACTGGGTCGACCCCGCGGTGAGGAGGATGGCGCCGCCGGCGTCGATCGCGGCCGGAACCGCGGAGAGGGCGTCGGCGAAGTCGAGCCCGGTCGCGAGGAACACCGTGTCCGGCATCCCGAGCTGGATCGCGATCGCGACCGCGGTCGAGTACAGGTTGGGACCGGCGACCCGGACCGGGATGTACCCGAGACCCGTGAGCGCGGTGTCGATCCCCGGCGCGAGCGCGAGCGGCCCGCCGAGGACGTAGACCACGTTCCCCGGCTCGAGGACCCGCTGGATCTCACCCGAGACGCGCGGGTCGAGCCCCGCGCTCTGGGCGGCCCCCGGCGTGACGAGCATGGGGGCGCCCTTCACCGCGGCCAGCGGTCCGCCCGCGAGGGCGTCGGAGAAGAAGTCCGAGCGGGCCAGCACGACCGCGCCCGCGGAGCCGTCCACGGGGAAGGCCGCTCGGGAGACCTCGATCGAGGTGTCGATCGCGTCCGGGCCGAAGATGCGCTGGAGCCCGCCCACGATGTCGAACGGGTCGCTGACCGCGGGGGTCAGGGCCGGGTTGCTGGTGGCCTTCAGCTGGTAGTCGTCACCCGGCTGGCTGATCTTGCAGCCCACGAACTGCGCGACCCCGTTCACGGCGGTCGCCGGAGCGCACGTCAGCGCGCCGGGACCGCCCGAGGCGGGCGTGCCGGGCGCGATCGCGAGCGAGACGACCGTCGAGCTGTCGGTGGTGACGAGCTGTCCCGCGGCGTCGAGGATCATCACGTCCGGCTGCACCACCAGGGGGATGCCGGGCACGCCGTCGCTCGGCTGGGTGGCGAAGGCGAGCTGGGCGGG
>BTUT01000741.1:0-1355 GCA_045862935.1 Acidimicrobiia bacterium | reverse complement strand
TCGCCCCCCCTCCCCCCCGCCCCCCCCCCCCCCCCCCGCGACCGCGTCGGGCTCGCCGACGGGCACCGGCACCACGAGGGCGGACACCCGGTTCCCCAGCGCGAGGTGCTCGTCGTCGGCCCGCACCGACACCGGGCACATGATCTTCACCGTGAGCCCGGGTCGGAGCTCGCCACGGGCCTCGAGCAGCCGGCCGAGGCCACCCGCGACCCCGGCGAGCACGACATCGTTCACGGTCCCGCCGTAGACGCGCCGGACGGTCTTCACGCCGTCGAGCGGCACCTGGAGCCCGGCGAAGCGGCGATGGCGGCCCACCGGTCGGTTGATGCTGAGCCGGGAAGCGAGGAGCCGGCCCTCGGCCAGCGTGGCGACCGACCGGCCCAGATCCTCGAGCTGCGCGGCCGCACGCCGGGGGACCTGCGCGGCCTCGGCGAGCATCCGGCCCACGTGCGCGAGGCTCCCCAGCTCCTCGATCGCCGTCCCGATGATCAGCTGCGCGGGCGACGGGGTCGGGGACGGCGACCACGCGGGGGGATCAGGGACGCGGGTCTCGGGGACGAAGTCGAAGAGCACCGTCGCGACGTCGACGCCGGAGATGCCGTCGACGAGCGCGTGGTGCGTCTTCTGGATCAGCCCCACCTGGCCGCCCTCGAGCCCCTCGACGAACCAGAGCTCCCACAGGGGTCGCGTGCGATCGAGGAGCTGCGCCTCGACCCGCTCGAAGAGCGCGAGGAGCTGCGCCCTCGTCCCGGGCGACGGGAGCGCGGTCAGCCGGACGTGGTAGGCGACGTCGAAGCGCTCGTCGTCGACCCACACCGGTCGCCCGAGGCCGAGCGGCACCTCCAGCGGACGCCGGCGGAAGCGTGGGATGAGGTGCAGCCGGGAGGCGACGAGCCGGCGCACCTCCGCGAGGCGGAACCGGCCCCGCTCGTCGAAGAACGGCTCGCCCTCGAGGATCGCGAGCGAGCCGATGTGCATCGGGGTCTCGACGCGCTCCAGCGCGAGGAAGCTGGCGTCGAGGCCCGACAGCCGGTCGTAGCCGCTCATGCTCGGCCGAGGCTATGACACGCGGACCACGGCGAACGAAGCCCCCGACCCGAACGCACGACTCAGCGCGTGGTGGTCCCCACACAGGTGAGGAAGCCGAGATCCACGAGCGCGTCGCTGGCCCGGGCCGACGCACGGTTGACCCGCCCGATGAGGCCGGCGTTCGCGCGGATCGCCTCGTCGACCGTGAGGTCGTCGGCCTCTGCCCGATCGCTCAGCTCGTCGAGCGCGTCCGCGGCGATCCGGAGCTGCGCCACCACGCGCTCGCGCGCGGCGTCGGTCGACGGCGGCCCCCGCAGGTCGTCGAA
>BTUT01000740.1:0-1356 GCA_045862935.1 Acidimicrobiia bacterium | reverse complement strand
GCGGTGGTGATGGCGTTCGCCCAGTCGGCCTCCTGGCTCACGTCGAGGTGGACGTAGGTCGCGCTGCCACCGATGTCGGCCGCGACGGCCGCGCCCTCGTCGTCGAGCACGTCACCCAGCACGACCGCGGCGCCCTCGGCCGCGAACATCCGCGCCTCGGACTCGCCTTGCCCGCGGGCGGCGCCCGTCACGATCACGGCCTTGCCGTCGAAGCGGCCCATGCTCCTTCCCCCTTCTCGGTCTTCTCGGATCTCTCGAGACCTCTCGAGACCTGTCGGTGCGCACCCGGCTCACCTGCTGCCGGGACCCTATAGCGTCCACCGTGCCCGCGGCGCGAGGTCGGCCGGCGTCCACGTCTCCCGCGGCGCTTACCCTCACGGTTGTGCGCATCGGGATCCACCTGCCGCAGTACGGGCGAGCCGCGGGCGGCGATGCCGTCCGGCGGGTCGCACGGGTCGCCGAGCAGCTCGGCTTTGCCGACCTGTGGGTGAGCGACCACGTGTGCCATCCGGCCGCCCAGACCTACCCCTCGCCGTACCTGCTCGACCCGCTGCTCACCCTCGGGTGGGGTGGGGCGGTCACCGACCGCATCGGGCTCGGCACCAGCGTCCTCGTCCTCCCGCTCCACGAACCGCTCTGGACCGCGAAGGCGCTCGCGAGCCTCGACGTGATGAGCGGGGGCCGCCTCACCGTGGCCGTCGGCGCGGGCTGGTCGGCAGCGGAGTACGCCGCCGTGGGGCAGGCGTTCCACGACCGGGGCGCCCGTCTCGACGAGATCATCGACGTCCTGCGGACGTGCTGGCGTGACGACCCGGCGAGCTTCGAGGGCCGGCACTACCGGTTCCACGACATCCGTGTCGTGCCCCAGCCGGCCCGGCCGATCCCCCTCTGGGTCGGCGGGGGCAGTGAGGCGGCACTCCGGCGGGGGATCGCGAAGGGGGACGGGTTCCACCTGATCGGCCTCAACCCCGAGCAGGCCCGCGCGCACGTGCAGCGGCTGCGGGCCGACCGTCCCGAGGACGGGTTCACGATCTCGCTCCGGACCGGGTGGGACCCCCAGGGCATGGACCCCGACGTGATCCGCCGCGAGCACGAGGCGTTCGCCGCCGCCGGGATCCAGCACGTCGTGTCGGCCCCGTGGCGCAGCACCGCCGACGACTGGCTCCGCTCGATGGAGCTGCTCGCCGGGCTCGTCGGCCTCACTCCCCGCTGATGCCGTCCCCGCTGACGTCCCTGGTGACGCAGCTCCTGCGATTTGATGCGTCCCAGAGGCACGTATGCGCGGCTGTGGGACGCATCAACGGGGGTGGGGGTCGAAGAGGTCGAGGAGGTGGTCGATGACGCGGCCGGCCTCCG
>BTUT01000739.1:0-1359 GCA_045862935.1 Acidimicrobiia bacterium | reverse complement strand
GTGCGCGGCGTGCGGCACGCGGGTCATCGAGCGTGACTGGTACCAGATCGGCGAGTACCGGGTGACCGACGACGGCCACTGCCGCGCGTGCGGTGCGGCGGTGGCCGGGCGCTTCGACGGGCCGGCGGGCAGCTGGGGGGCACGCCGGCTGCCCGTGCGGATGGCCGGGCGCGCCGGCACCCGATGACCACCGGCGCAGCCGTTCGGCCGCCCGCCGTGGCGGGACGCTTCTACCCCGCCGATCCGCGCACGCTCGCCCGCGAGGTCGACGGCTACCTCGCCGGCGCGCACGGCTCGCGGCCCTCGTCGGGCGTGGTGCCCAAGGCGCTGATCGTCCCGCACGCCGGGTACCCCTACTCCGCGCCGATCGCCGCCTCGGGCTACGCCGCACTCGCACCCGCGCGGGATCGGATCCGGCGGGTGGTGCTGCTCGGGCCGGCGCACCACGTCGGGGTCGCCGGGCTCGCGGTGAGCAGTGCCGGCTCGTTCGCCACCCCGCTCGGCGAGGTGCCGGTCGACTGCGAGCTGCGCGACCGTGTGCTCGCGACCGGGGGCGTCTCGATCGACGACCGGGCACACGCGCCGGAGCACAGCCTGGAGGTGCACCTCCCGTTCCTCCAGCGGGTGCTCGCCGAGCTCACGCTGTTGCCGCTCGTGGTGGGACACGCCGACGCCGGGACCGTGGCCGAGGTGCTCGATGCCGTGTGGGGTGGGCCCGAGACGCTGATCGTGGTGAGCAGCGACCTGAGCCACTACCTCGACTACGAGACGGCGGCCGCCCGGGACCGGGCCACCGCCGCCGCGATCGTCGCAGGCCGCGCGGAGGTGCTCGCGTCCGACGACGCGTGTGGAGCAGCCCCGCTGCGCGGCTTGCTCGTCGCCGCGGCGCGCCACGGCCTGCGGGCCGAGCTCGCGGACCTCCGCAGCTCCGGTGACACCGCCGGGGACCGCGCCCGTGTCGTCGGCTACGGCGCCTTCTGGTTCGTGCGGTCCGCGTGAGCCCGACTCCGCCCGACGCGCGGATCGAGCGGCTCTGGGCCGAGGCCGAGATCCGCCGGGTGCTGCTCCGGTACGCCCGCGGGGTCGACCGGCTCGACCTCGACCTCGTGCGCTCGTGCTACCACCCCGACGCCACCGACGCCCACGGCAGCTTCGAAGGGACCGTCGACCAGTACGTGGTGTGGGTGGAGCGCGTCCTGCGCCGCTACGACGCCACGATGCACTTCCTCGGGAGCCCGCTGATCGAGCTCGAACCCGGCACGCCGCCGACCCGCGCGCGGGTGGAGACGTACGGCGTCGCGCACCACCGCGCGGCCTCCGGGCCCCCCGAGCGCAACCTCGTCACGGGCTTCCGCTTCG
>BTUT01000738.1:0-1359 GCA_045862935.1 Acidimicrobiia bacterium | reverse complement strand
TCCCCGAGCGCGTCGGCCCGAGCAGTGCGACTGACCCCCGATCCCCCTGCACGCGGGCTGCACGCCGGCCCCGGGCGGGATGCCGCTCCCGGTCCTCGGTCGCGAGCAGTGGTCCCCGCGGCGCGAGCCGCCCGAGCAGCAGCCGCCCGGTCGGCGGCACCGACCCTCCAACCACCAGCGGGCGCACGTCTCGGGCCCGGGCGATCCGCGCATCTGCGGGTACCCCGAGGCGGACCCGGGACGGCGTCGACCACCGCCGCCACCCCCACACCGCGCCCGCGACGAACCCGCCAACGATCGCAGCCACGACCGCGGTGCAGGCCCAATACAGAACTGGGCCGGGCAACCCGACCGCATGATCGGCCCACGCCCCGGCCGGATCGCCCGGCGTTTGCACGAGCCGCCCCGTGACGGCGATCCACGCGCTGACACCACCGCTCACCTGCCCGCCCGCGACCAGCGCGGCGAGCCATGCCCCCGCCCACACGACGCCAAGGAACGCGAACATCAGCCCGCCCAGCACCACCAACACCACCTCGCCGCCCCCGGCAGGTGCCGGGCGTGGCCCTGGCCCCATCACCACGGCCGCCCCACCGGTGCCGAGTTGTTTCCCCCTGCAGCCGGGCACGCCCGGTGGGCTCTCGGGGCGTATCTGAAGCGCTTCGCCTGCCCGGGACGAGCCCGCTCATCCAGCGCCAGCTCGAGGAGCGACATCGGGAGCAAGTCGGGGAGGAACTCCGGGAGCAAGTCAGGGAGTTCGATTTCGCACGCTGCCTGCATCCCAACCACCACACCGGATGCGAGGAGCAGCACATGACCCTGTTCGACGAACTCGACGCCGCCTACCAGCGCCTGACCGGCCGTCCGCGCCCCGCCTGGCTCACCACCGTCACCAAGACGGACTTGCCCGGCCTGGTCGCCACCATCCGCGACGACCGCGACCACGATCCGCGCATCCAGAGGACCGCCGACACGGCCCTGCGGGACCTGATCGGCGTCGGGCGCTCCGAGTCCGATGCGCTCACTGTTGCGCTCTACGCCCTCGCACCCCGATTGCGAGCCGGGCTCGGACGGGCCATCACCGACGACTACCGCGACGAGGTACTCACCGACCTCGCCCTGGTGCTCCTCGACAGTCCCCTCCACGGACCCGGCCTCGCCCGCCTGCTCCTGCGCCGCGCCCACAGCCGCACCCGCCGCGCCGCCCGACGTGCCCACACCCGCGGCACCCGCAACGTCCGCACCACCGCCCCGCGAGACCCCGCGACGCTCGCGCTCGAACGCGACCCCGGCGACGACGTCGCCACCATCGTTGCCCGACGTGTCGACCTCGACCGCTTCGCCACCGCAGTGCGCGCT
>BTUT01000737.1:0-1360 GCA_045862935.1 Acidimicrobiia bacterium | reverse complement strand
GCTCTTGGCCGGTCACGACACGACCCGGTATCAGTTCGCCTGGATCGTCTACCTCCTGGGAACCCACCCCGCGTCCTGGGCCAAGATCCTCCGCGACCGCTCGCTCATCCCCGGCGCCATCGACGAGGGGATGCGGCTCCAGCCCGTCCTGAGGATGACCATGCGCCGGCTGACCGAACCGGCGACCTACCGGGATGTCGCCTTCCCGGCCGGGTCCGTCCTGATCTGCAACACGTACGCCGCGAACCGGGACCCGGAGGCGTTCCCCGAGCCGGAACGCTTCGACATCGAACGCCCGAACGCCGGTCGGCACCTCACGTTCTCCGCAGGCCCCCATCTCTGCCTCGGCCGGGGCCTCGCGCGCACCGAGATGGCCGTCGCGCTCGACCGCTTCGCGGACCGAATCCCGGACTTCCGCGTCGAGTCCATCGACGTCGGACCCGCTGAGAACATGATCGGTGGTCCGCACCACGTGCACGTCACGTTCTCGGGCTCGGGAGGGTGAGCGATGCAGAAGGCGGACTTCTTCAACGTCGCTCACGCTCGACGGAGAGCTCGAAGAGCCCTTCCGCGTGCCGTCTTCGACTTCGTCGACGGCGGTGCAGGCGACGAGACGACCATGCGCGCCAACACCGCCGCGTATGACGAGGTCACCTTCCGGCAGCGCTCGGCCGTGCGTTCATCACCGCGCGACCTCTCGACGACCGTGCTCGGTGTCGATGTCTCGATGCCGTTCCTCCTCAGCCCATGCGGAACGGTGCAGTCGATTCACCCGGCCGGTGAAGAGGCGGTCGCGCGCGCCGCAGCTCGCGCCGGAACCATCTCGGTGGTGAGCTCGGCATCCGGTGCACCGCTCGAAGCGGTCGCCGCCGCCGCGCCGGGTCACGTCTGGTTCCAGCTCTACTTCCTCGGGGGTCGCGCCGGGGCCGAACAGCTCGTCGACCGCGCAGCCGCAGCCGGCTGCCACGCGCTGGTCGTCACGGTCGACACGCCGCTCCCCGGCCGGCGCGAACGCGACGCACGGAACGGCGTCGCGCCGCCGTTCCTCGTCAACCGCGAGACGATGACGAAGCTCGCGCCGCAGGTCATGACGCGCCCCGGATGGCTGTGGCGTGCAGCACGCGCGGGGTTCCCACTCAGCGTGGGGAACTCGGTGAGCGCCAACGGGAAGCCCTTGAGCCTCATGGAAGCGATGCAGGCGTTCTTCGCGCAACCGCCCGACTGGGACGACGTCGCGTGGTTGCGCGAACGCTGGACGGGTCCGTTGGCCGTGAAGGGCATCCTCACCACCGACGATGCGCAGCGGGCCGTCGATGACGGCGCCGATGCCGTGATCGGGTCCCACCACCGCGGCCGCCAG
>BTUT01000736.1:0-1361 GCA_045862935.1 Acidimicrobiia bacterium | reverse complement strand
GCGGGGATGGGGGCCCACCGAGAGGCTCCGCTCGTCACGGTGTCGGCCGTGACGGTGTAGAGCCCCGCCAGGAGGCCGCCGACGGTGCGCGACGCGGTGACGTCCTGCGCGAAGCCATTGGGGCCCGTGAGGTGCACCGCGGCGGGGACGGCCGTCGGGAGCCCGACGATGGAAAGCGAGACCGCCCCCGAGATGAGCGTGAAGGTGAGCGGGACGGCGGCCGGGGTGAGCGACGGCGCGACGTTCACCGTGGCGCGCGTCGTGTTGGGGGCGTAGACGTCCGTCCCCTGGGTGACGTCGGCGGTGGAGATCTCGTAGCTCCCCGGCGCCAGGTTCCCGAGCGTGTCGCTCTCGGTGAGCACCACCGAGAAGCGATCGGGGCCGGCGACGGTGGCCCGTCCCTGCGTCCCCGGCGGGAGCCCCTGCAGCAGGACGGCGAGGCGTCCGGTGGCGAGGGTGTAGGGCACCGTGGCGGTGGCGGCATCGGAGGGGCCGATGGTCACCCGCACCGTCACGTCGTTAGGCGACCAGGTGGCCGAGTCGGTGCGGGCCGGGTTGGGCCACAGCTCGTAGTCACCGCGCGCGAGCCCGGTGAGGGTGGTGGACTGCGTGAGCTCGCGCACGTAGCTGGCGGGGCCCCGCACGGTGACCTTGCCGTCGACCCCGGCGGGGAGCCCGACGAGGTCGACCTGCAGGCGCCCGGACGCGGGCGGGGGGCTCGGGGATTCGCCACACCCCCCGAGCAGCAGCAACGCCCACGCCGCGAGTGCCCAGCGCCGGCTCACGCGTGCAGCATCTTCCCCATCGAGTCCAGCACCGCCTCGGCCACCGCCTCGGAGAGCGTGGGGTGGGCATGGATGGCGAGGTCGATCTCCTCGACGGTGAACTCGTTCTCGCGGGCGACGACCAGCTCGTGGATGATCTCGGTGGCGTGCGCCCCCACGATGTGGGCGCCGAGGATTTCACCGTACTTGGCGTCGCGGATGATCTTGACGAAGCCCTCGGTCTCGCCCGAGGTGCGGGCGCGCCCGTTGGCGGAGAAGGGGAACTTGCCGACCTTGTAGTCGAGCTTCTTCTCCTTGCACTGCTTCTCCGTGAGCCCGGTGCTCGCGATCTGCGGCTGGCAATACGTCGCCCCCGGGAAAATCTTCACGCGGCCGCCGTGGTGGTGGCCGAACATGGCGTTCACCGCATTCACCGCCTCGAACGTCGCCACGTGCGCGAGCCACGGCGGACCAATGATGTCACCCGCGGCGTAGATGCCCTTCACGCTGGTCTCGTAGTGATCGTTCACCTTCACGTAGCCGCGCTCGAGCTCCAGCTTCACCTTCGACGACAGCGCGCCCTCGAGATTCGGCGAC
>BTUT01000735.1:0-1370 GCA_045862935.1 Acidimicrobiia bacterium | reverse complement strand
CAGACGGTGGCGGTGCAGGCGGGATCGGTGGCGAGCCTCACGTTCCGCACGCGGGCCGCAGCGACCACCACGACGACCCCCACCAGGACGACCCCCACGACGACGACGACGACGACCGCGACCGCGACGCCCACCGTTCGCGCCAACGTCCAACCCACCGTCGGCACCGCGGTCGCACCGAGCGTGCGTACCGCTCCCGGGGTTCGCACGGTCACTCCGACCGCCACTGCGACGACGACGTCTCCGTCCACGACGACCACGACCGTCCCGCGCGCGACTGCGCCGGGCGTCACGGCCACCGCGCCGGGCGTCGTCACGACCGCCCCTGGCGTGACGACCGTCTCACCGACGGTCGCACCTCACGTGGTGACCACGACGACCGCGACTCCGTCCACCACCGCGACCACGCGCGACCTCGGACGCGGCAGCCGCGTCTGTGCGCAGGGCAGCGTGACCGACTCGCTCGGCCGTCCTGCGGACGCGACCGTCACCGTCACCCGCGACGGCGCGACGCTCGGCACCGTGCGCAGCGTAGCGGGGCGCTTCTCGATGTTCGATCTCCCACCCGGTCGCTACGCGCTGCGCGCGGTGTCGGCGCGCGACGGCTCGGTGGCGCAGCAGACGCTCGACCTCGGGCCCGACATCGCGCGGGTCGTCGTGCGCGTTCGCTGAGCGACTCGTCGGGGCGCGCGGTCGCTTCGTCGCGGAGCACTCGTTACCTCGCGGAGCACTGCGCACGTCGATTCGTCGCCGATCGCCGTACACGGTCGCTTCGTCGACGAACCACGACCGCGACGATCGCCGCGCTTCAGCGCGCCGCGTTCGCGACGAAATCGCGCACGATGCGCTCCGAGTCGCGCACACACGTGAGCAGATAACGCGCCTCGAGGATCTCGCGCTCCGACGGGTCGAGCTCGCCCCGACGTCCGCGCGTGGCTTCGTAGAGCGTGATGCCCGCGGTGGGGTGCTTCCTCCAGGCGTCGTACTGGTGCTGGGCGTAGACGTAGGTCTGGTAGCGGGCCGGCACGCTCACTCCCTGCAGCGAGGAGAAGAAGACGCTCGGCTTCAGCTTCAGCTTCTCGAAGATCTCCTGCCAGGACATCGACTTCTTGCGCCACTCGTTGAGGGTGACGGGGTCCTTGTGCGAGGCGTGGGCGAGGAACAGCGTGACCAGGAGGTCGTCGGGGTGGCTGACGTTCTGGGCCACGGTGATGATCTGGATGGTTTCGGGGACCTTGTAGTACTCGTCGAGCACCGGCACCAGAGGGTTCTCCTCGAGGTCCGGCAGCACCATGGCGGCGCTGGCCGGGAGGGCGAGGAACAGGGCGATCGCCGCCAAGGCGAGCCAGCGGACGGGGGTCATTTGTCGG
>BTUT01000734.1:0-1373 GCA_045862935.1 Acidimicrobiia bacterium | reverse complement strand
CAGCGACGGATCGAAGGGGCGACCGGGGGGAACGGGCGAGTCCGACGGCGGGTCGAAGCGCCAGCTCTGGGGCAGATATGAGAAGTACCACCGAGCCCACGCGACGGCCTCCGCGTCGTCGGCGACGAGGTTGTCGCCGCAGCCCGAGACCTCGGCGTGCATTCGGGCTCCCCCCGTCTCTTGAAGGGAGAGGCGTTCGCCGATAACGACCTCGGCCATCCTTGGCGAGCCGAGATACATCGACGCATTCCCGTCGACCATGAACACAACGTCCGTGAACGCCGGGATGTACGCGCCGCCGGCCGCCGATGGACCGAACAGGCAGCAGATCTGGGGCACGCGACCAGAGAGCCGGATCTGGTTGTAGAAGATGCGCCCGGCGCCACGACGGCCGGGGAACAGCTCGACCTGGTCGGTGATGCGAGCACCCGCCGAGTCGACGAGCCAGAAGATCGGGAGCTCCAGCTCGAGCGCCGTCTCGGTGAGCCGAACGATCTTCTCCACGGTCCGGGCCCCCCACGAGCCCGCCTTGACCGTCGAGTCGTTGGCCATCACACACACCGGCCGACCGTCCACCAATCCTCGACCCGTGATCACCCCGTCCGCTGGGAGATCCCCGTCCATGGCGTTCGCCAGGAGACCGTCCTCGACGAGCGTCCCCTCGTCGAGCAGCAGACCGAGCCGCGCTCTCGCGTGGAGCTTGCCCTGGCTCGCCAGCCGCTCGCGAGCGGATTCGCGGTTTCCCTCGAGCGCCCGCTCGAGGTACGCGATGGGGTCCGGCGCCGTGCGGTCGGCGGGGTCGCTCATCTGCGTAGCCTATCGGTCGATCGATAGACTCCGCCCCGATGGACTTCGACTTCACCCCCGAGCAGGACGCGTTCCGGGATGTCGTGCGCGACTTCGCGCGCAACGAGATCGCACCGCACGTCGCCGACTGGGATCGAGAGGCCACGTTCCCGACCCGTGTCATCGAGCAGATGGGTGCGTTGGGGCTGTTCGGGCTCCTCGTGCCCGAGCAGCTCGGCGGGAGCGGAGCCGACTTCACGACCTTCTGCATCGCCGTCGAAGAGCTCGCGGCCGTCGACTCGTCGATCGCGATCACCCTCTCCGCGGGGGTCGGGCTCGGGATCGGGCCGATCCTGTCCTTCGGAAGCGACGAGCAACGCCGGCGGTGGGTCCCCAACCTGGCCGCGGGGCGCGCACTCGCGGCGTTCGGCCTCACCGAGCCCGGTTGCGGCTCCGATGCCGCCGCGCTGCGAACGACGGCCACGCTCGACGGCGACGAATGGATCATCGACGGGTCGAAGGAGTTCATCACCAACTCCGGCACGCCGCTCACGAGCGTGGTCACCGTCGCCGCCCGGACCGACGCC
>BTUT01000733.1:0-1375 GCA_045862935.1 Acidimicrobiia bacterium | reverse complement strand
CGTCGGCCGGATAATTCGCGGCCCCGGGGTGGTCGACAGGGTCGCGTCGGGTACGCGCGGCAGCCGCAGGGCCCGTGGTACCCGCGGGCGCAGCGGCGCTGTCCTTCGACTTCCGTCCGATCACGCGTCAATTGTTCCTCATCGGCCGACCGGCCCGCCGTATGTGTCGTTCGGAAGTGTCGCGCGCAGCCGCTGTGACCCGTGGTCCCCGGGTGAGGCACACTGGAGGGCGTGACTGGAGTAATGGACGGCCCGCGGTTGCTCGACGCCGTCGAGGTCGCCCGTGCCGCGCTCGTCGAGGACGGGCACGAGCCGGGTGCCCACCGTCAGGCGATCGCGGAAGGCGAATGGGCCGCAGCACACTACTTCGACGCCGATCTCACCGGATACCGCGGCTGGCAGTGGTGCGTGGTGGTTGCCGGCGCGCCCGGGACCGACGCTGTCACCGTCAGTGAGGTGGTCCTCCTGCCGGGCGAAGGTGCGCTGCTCGCGCCCGAATGGGTGCCGTGGAGTGAGCGCGTCGCGCCGGGCGATCTGACGGCAGGCGACATGCTCGCCGCCGACTCCGACGATCCGCGGCTCGTTCCCAACCACGTGGACAGCTCGAGCGCCCTGCTCTCCGAGACTGCCGTGCCGGAGGTCGCCGACGACTACCCGGCCGACGACGTCGAGGCCTCGGCGCCCGACCCCGAGGACCTGGCCGAGGTGGCCGGCGCACTCGGACTCGGGCGGAAGCGGTTGCTCAGCCGAGAGGGCCGTGACGCGGCCGCGCAGCGCTGGTACGACGGCGAGCACGGTCCCGGCGCAGAGATGGCGGTTGCGTCCCCTTTTCCGTGCTGCACCTGCGGTTTCTACATCCCGCTGTCGGGTGCGTTGCGGGTGGCTTTCGGCGCGTGCGCCAACGAGTATTCCGCCGACGGCCAGGTGGTCTCGGCCGAATACGGATGCGGGGCGCACTCCGACGTCGTCGCCCCGAGCGGTGAGGGATCACCGGCGTACGACGCCTTCGACGACGGTGTTCTCGAGATCGTTGCGGTCGGCGCCGGTACTGCCGGTGCCGACGGTGAGCCGGACGCGCGGGCCTGACGCCGGAGTTGCCTGACCCCGACCCGGCGCACACCGATCCCTTCGGTACCGCCGACCTCGCTGCGGCGACGCTGTCGGCGTGGCGGGAGTCACCGACACGTCTGGCCGAAGACGTTGCCGCCGAAGATGATCTGGCGAGTGTCGGCTACCGCGACCGCCTGTTCGTCGAACTCGTCACCAACGCTGCCGATGCGGCCCGGCTCGGAGGGGTGGACGGCGAGGTCGCGATCTGGTCGGATGCCGACGGCCTGCACATCGCCAATACCGGTGCGCCACTGACCGAAGCGGG
>BTUT01000732.1:0-1375 GCA_045862935.1 Acidimicrobiia bacterium | reverse complement strand
GGCCGTCGCACAGACCGACCCCGAGGTCTCCGAGGCCATCGACTTCGCCCGCTACTACGCGCACCGCGCGCTGGAGCTCGACAGCACCGCCGCCGCGTTCACCCCCGACCGCGTGGTGGTCGTGACCCCGCCGTGGAACTTCCCGATCGCCATCCCGGCCGGCGGCACGTTCGCGGCGTTGGCCGCGGGCGCCGCCGTCATCCACAAGCCGTCCAAGCCGACACCGCACTGCTCGATGGCCGTCCTCGAAGCCCTGTGGGAGGCCGGTGTCCCGCGCGACGTGTGCCAGGGCGTCTTCCCCGACGAGGGCCCGGCCGGTCGCGCACTGATCAGCCACCCCGACGTCGACCGCATCATCCTGACCGGTGCCTCGGAGACCGCCGCACTGTTCACCTCCTGGCGGGAGGAACTGCGGATCAATGCGGAGACGTCGGGAAAGAACTCGCTGATCGTGACGCCGTCCGCCGACCGCGACCTCGCGATCGCCGACCTGGCGCACAGCGCCTTCGGCCACGCCGGTCAGAAGTGCTCGGCGGCGTCGCTCGGCATCCTCGTCGGCAGCACGTACGACTCGAAGCGGTTCCGCCGCCAGCTGGTGGACGCCGCGGCGTCGATGGTCGTCGACTGGCCGTCGAATCTGTCGGCCACCGTCGGCCCGCTGACCGAGGACCCGAGCGACAAGTTGCTCCGCGCCCTCACCACCCTCGAGCCCGGGGAGAGCTGGCTGCTGAAGCCCCGCAAGCTCGACGACACCGGTCGCCTGTGGTCGCCCGGTATCAAGGACGGCGTGGCCCCCGGCTCGTTCTTCCACCTCACCGAGTGCTTCGGCCCCGTCCTCGGCCTGATGCGCGCCGAGAGTCTCGACGAGGCGATCGAGCTGCAGAACGCCACCGACTTCGGTCTCACCGCGGGTCTGCACTCGTTGGAGCCGCGCGAGGTGCGCTCCTGGCTCGACCGCGTCCAGGCGGGCAACGTCTACGTGAACCGCGGGATCACCGGGGCCATCGTCCGTCGTCAGCCCTTCGGCGGATGGAAGAAGTCGTCGGTGGGCCTGGGCTCCAAGGCCGGCGGCCCCAACTACCTGATGCTGTTCGGCTCGTGGGCCGACCGCGCCGGGCAGGTCGACGCGGCCGCACCGGTCGCCGCTCCGCAAACGCCGTCCCTCAGTTCCTTCGGGCAGACGGTCACCGAGCTGCTCGACGACACCGACGCGGCCTGGCTGCGCTCGGCACTCGCCGACGACGACCGCGCCTGGGGCACCGAGTTCGGCGTCGCCCGCGACGAGACCGGGTTGGCCTCCGAGGCGAACATCTTCCGCTACCGGCCCGTCGCCATCGCTCTGCGCGTCACCGCCGACGCGACGCCGGCCCGGGTC
>BTUT01000731.1:0-1376 GCA_045862935.1 Acidimicrobiia bacterium | reverse complement strand
CACCGCCGTGCGCATGCCGCGCTGAGGAGCCGCCCAACACGCGCGCCGTGCCGCGTCGCGTCCCCAACACGCGCGCCGCGCCGGGTTGCGTCAGACGCGCACCGGCAGCGACTTGATCCCGTGGATGAAGTTCGACCGCAGGCGTCGGGCAGGCCCGGCCGCGGTCAGCGTGGGCATGCGGGTCACCAGCTCCTCGAACAGGACCCGGGCCTCGAGGCGAGCGAGGCTCGCACCGAGGCAGAAGTGCGGACCACCCGCGCCGAACGACACGTGCTCGTTCGGCGTGCGGGTCACGTCGAACACGTCGGGGTCCCGGAACGCGGCCGCGTCGCGGTTCGCCGACGTGTACCACATCACGACCTTGTCGCCCGCCCGGATCTGCTGGCCGCCGAGCTCGGTGTCCTCACGGGCGGTGCGGCGGAAGTGCATGACCGGCGTGTGCCAGCGCAGCATCTCCTCGATCGCCGTGGGGACGAGCGCGGGGTCGGCGAACAGCACCTCGCGCTGCTCGGGGTGTTCGAAGAGCGCGAGCGTGCCACCGGTGATGAGGTTGCGGGTCGTCTCGCTCCCCGCGTTCATCAGGAGCATGAAGAACACGTCGACCTCGAACTGGGAGAGGGATTCGCCGTCGACGTCGGCTCGGAGGAGGACGCTCAGCAGGTCCTGGCCGTCACCGCCGACGCGTGATTCCGCGAGCCCGTCGGCGTAGGCGAACATCTCGCGGATGGCGGCCTGCGCGTCGGCCTGCACGGCGGCTCGGTCGCCGTCGTCGTTGCTCATCATCCGCTCGGTCCACTCGAAGACCCGGTGACGGTCGTCGTGCGGAACCCCGACGAGCTCCGCGATGACCTGGAGCGGCAGCTCGACGGCCACGTCGGACACGAGGTCGAACTCGCCCTTCGCCGCGGCGGCGTCGAGCAACCGTGCGACGATGCCACGCACCTTGGGCTCGAGGCCGTTGACCTGTCGGGGCGTGAACCCCCGGTTCACGAGCTTGCGCAGCTTCGTGTGGCGCGGCGGGTCCATGTTGATGAGCAGCTCGGAGGTGACGGTCGGGTCCTCGGGCTCCTGGATGAACACCGCCGGCTGCGACGAGAAGCGCTGCGGGTGGCGGGACACCTCGAACACGTCGTCGTAGCGGAACACCCCCCAGAACCCCGGACCGTCCGGCTCGGGGAGGAAGCACACCGGCGCCTCCTCGCGGAGCCGCCGGTACGCGTCGTACGGCGGGCCGTCGGCGAAGACGGCCGGGTCGCAGAGGTCGGGGATGGTGGGGTCAGGGGACATCGCAAGTGACATCGAGCTCAAGCACCTGAGTCAGTCGCCCGAAGGCGAGCCAATGGCCAATGCAGATCGTGAGGTCGAGGATCTCGGCG
>BTUT01000730.1:0-1382 GCA_045862935.1 Acidimicrobiia bacterium | reverse complement strand
ACGGCCTCGTCCGCCCGGGGGAGACGCCCTACGTGCTCGTCCCGGCGCCCCCCACCACCTTGCTGCCCTGATCGGCGCGGCGGTCGGGCTCGTACACTCGCCGGGTGCCCGCGACCGCCGAGGATCGTGCCGCGGTTCGCGCCCTGCTCGGTCGGGAGCCGACCGCGGACTTCGACATCGTGGTGCGCGACGCCCACGGCGCGCCGGTGGTGATCCGCAACGCCCCGTTCACCCGTGACCGCACCCCGATGCCCACGCGCTACTGGCTCGTGCACGCCGACTGGAACCGGGCCGTGAGCCGGCTGGAGGCGGCCGGCGGTGTCCGTGCGGCCGAGCAGGAGGTGGATCCCGGGGCCCTGGGCCGCGCGCACGAGGCGTATGCCGCCGAGCGGGACGCGGAGGTGCCCCCCGACTGGGCCGGTCCACGGCCGAGGGCCGGGGTGGGCGGCACGCGAGCGGGTGTGAAGTGCCTCCACGCGCACGTCGCGTGGCACCTGGCCGGTGGTGACGACCCCGTGGGCGCGTGGGCCCTGGCGCGGATCGACCCGGCGCTGGTCGCCGGGGTGCGGGGGGCGGCACCGTGAGCCGTCGGTTCGGGGCCGTCGACATCGGCACGAACTCCGTGCGGTTGCTCGTGGCCGACGTCGAGGCCGGCGACGCGGACGCCGGCGGTGCGAGTGGCAGCGCCAGTGGTGGCGACGGTGTGCAGGTGCAGACCGTCGATCGGCGGATGACCATCACCCGTCTCGGGCAGGGGGTCGACCGTGAGCGACGACTGCATCCCGACGCGATCGCCCGCACGCTCGCGGTGCTCGACCAGTACGGCGCGGTCGCCCGCGACCTGGGTGTGGAGGCGTTGCGCGCCACCGCCACGAGCGCGGCGCGCGACGCGGCGAACCGCGACGACCTGTTCGGGCCGGCCGAGTCGGCGCTCGGGGTGCGCCCCGAGCTGCTCAGCGGTGCCGAGGAGGCCCGGCTGTCGTTCCTCGGGGCGACGGCGTCGCTCGCCGCGCAGGGTGTACCCGCGCCCTACCTCGTCGTCGACATCGGGGGCGGGTCCACCGAGTTCGTGCTGGGCACGGAGGCGCCGACTGGACTGCTGTCGGTCGACGTGGGCTGTGTGCGCATCACCGAGCAGTTCCTCCACTCCGATCCGCCCGCGGCGGACGAGCTGTCCGCCGCGGTCTCCGTCGTGCGCGACCACCTCGCCGACGTCGAGCGGGAGGTCCCAGGGCTGCGCGAGGCGCAGACGCTGGTGGGGCTCGCCGGCACGGTGAGCACGGTGGCCGCGGTCGAGCAGGGGTTGGCGGAGTACTCGCGTGACCGCATCCACCACTTCCGGCTCACGCGCGCGGCCGTGGAGGACGTGTTCCGCACCCTGG
>BTUT01000729.1:0-1383 GCA_045862935.1 Acidimicrobiia bacterium | reverse complement strand
ACGGGAAGCCCGTCCCGGCCGAGGGGCTCGCGGTGGCGTCGTTCCGGCACCTCACGTCCCGGGCGCTGGATCCGTTCCCGCATCACCACAACGTGATCATCAACACCGCCCGCACCGAAGACGGGACCCACCGGGGCCTGTGGTCCCGACCCCTGTACGCGAACGCGCAGGCCGCGTCCGCGCTCGCCACCGCCGAGATGCGCCACCACCTCAGCGCCACGCTGGGGGTGCGGTGGCGGCCGGGCCGCCACGGCGGTTGGGAGATCGACGGCATCTCCAACCAAGTGATCCGCGAGTTCTCGCGCCGGCGGGGGGAGATCGACAACGCCCTCGCCGAGCTCGAGGCCGAGATCGGCCGAGGCGCGCATCCCCGTGAGGTCGAGCACATCGTGTTGCGCACCCGCCCCGCCAAGCAGCACACCCCCACCGACGACCTCGTCGTGTCGTGGCGTGGGCGAGCCGGCCGCCACGGCCTCACCCCCGACTCCCTCGCGAGCGTCACCGGCCGGGAACGCGTCGAGCAGACCGTCGACGCCCAGACGCTGTTCGCCGCACTCGGCGGTCCCGACGGCATCTGCGTTGGCGGGTCGGTGTTCAGCCGGTCGGACGCGCTCCGCGCGCTCGCCAACCACCCGGTCCCCTCCGGCGAAGGGCGGCCGCAGCCGTTGCTGTGTGGCGCCGAGCGTCTTCTCGAGCTGACCGACCAGTTCCTCTCCTCACGCCACGTCGTGCAGCTCACCGACGGCCACAAGGCGCTCTACACGACGGTCGAGATGCTCCAGGTCCAGGAGCGCATCGTCACCCGGTTCGTCAAAGGCCTGCACCGCGGTGCGCACCTCGTCGCCGACCGTCACATCGACGCTGCCCTCGCCCGTCATCCGCACCTCACCGCCGAGCAACGACAGCTCGTGACCGAGTGGTGCCAACGCGGGCACCGCTACGCGACCGCGATCGGCCGGGCCGGCGCCGGCAAGACCACCACCGTCGCCGCCTGCGTCGACGCCTGGAAGACCGCCGGCCACCGGGTCGTCGGCGCGGCGGTGAAAGGCGAAGCCACCCGCACCCTCGCCGCGGCGACCGGGATCGACTGCGAGACCGTCGCCTGGTACCTCGCCCACACCGACCCTCAGTCGTTGCCGCTCGACGCGCGGACGATTCTCGTCGTCGACGAAGCATCCACCCTCTCCGACCGGGACCTCGACGCGCTCATGACCATGGCCGCCACCACCGGCGCGTCAATACGGCTCATCGGCGACCCCGCCCAGCACGGCGCCATCGCCGCAGGCGGGATGTTCCGCGTCCTCTGCGAACGCCACCCGAGCCAGACGCCCGAGCTCACCACCACCCACCGGCTCCAACACCCCGACGACCGGGCCGCCGCCG
>BTUT01000728.1:0-1388 GCA_045862935.1 Acidimicrobiia bacterium | reverse complement strand
AGAGGGGCGTGTACTCCTGGCCGCCAACGGCGGTGACACCGCCGTCGGCGACCACGGCCGAGCCGTGGATGTACCCGGCGTCGTCGGAGAGCAGGAAGCGCACGAGCCGTCCGATCTCCTCGGGCCGTCCGAGGCGCCCCATCGGGATCTTGCGTTCGAACGACGCCCGCGCCTCGGGGTTGCCGTCGACCACCGGCGAGAACATGGGCGTCTCGATGTAGCCGGGGCACACGGCGTTCACCCGGATCCCCTCGGGCCCGAGCCGGGCCGCGAGGGACCGGACCAGCCCGATGAGGCCGTGCTTCGAGGCGGTGTAGGCGGGGATGTTGCCGTGGCCGATGAGGCCCTCGATCGACGCGATGCCCACGATCGCGGAGCCGGGGTTGGCGTCGCGCAGCGCCGGCAGCAGCTCGCTCGCGAGCACCGCGCCCGCGCGGAGGTTCACGCCGAGCACGAGGTCGAACTCGTCCGCGCTCAGCGGGTCGGCGGTGCCGCCGAGCGGTACGCCGGCCGCGTGGACCAGCCCGCCGACGGCACCGAGCGCGTCGAGCGTGGCCGCGAGCGCGGCGCGGATCGCGTCGGTGTCCTGGACGTCGACGGCTCGGCCGGTTGCGGCGACCCCGAGGTCGGCGCACAGCGCGGCGGTCTCCTCGGCGCCCGCGGCGTTGAGGTCCCACGCGGCGACGGGACGGCCGACCTCCGCGAGGGCGCGGCACGCCGCGCGGCCGATGCCGGACCCGCCTCCGGTCACGACCACCGGAGTGGAGGGACGGGCGAGCGGGGCCACCGTCTCGGGAGCGTCGGTCGTCATGAGGTCTCCTTCGGGCGGAAGTGGGGGATGACGTGCTCGCCCCACTGGCGGATGGTCTCGAGGCACGCGTCCTGGGGGACGGTGCCCATCTGGATGAGGCACATCACCTCGTCGGCGCCGGCGTCGGCCAGGCGCTCGACGTACTCGACGGCGTCGCGCCAGTCGCCGTAGCCGTGGTCGACGTGGAACGTCGCGGTGCTGTTGGCGCGCACGGGGATCCGGGCCTCGTGCATGAACGCGACCATGCGTCCGGCGGCCGCGTCGATCTCCGCGACCTCGTCGGCCGTGGGATCGGTCTGCTCCTGGGGCGGCGGCCCTCCGCCGTACCAGTGCGCGATGGCCTCGGCGAAGAACCGCTGGCCGCGCGCCCCGATCTGCAACGCGTGGTCGCGATCGTCGAGCACGATCGTGGGGCACAGCGCGGCGAAGTGGTCGTTGGTCCGTGACGACACGTACCGCTTGCCGTCGCGGGTCGCGATGGTGTCGTCGTAGATCGCGCGCAGGGTGCGGACCTCGTCGGGCCCCGCGAAGCCGAGCACCAGCGCGCCGATCCCGTACTCGGCGGCGAGCTTCACGG
>BTUT01000727.1:0-1390 GCA_045862935.1 Acidimicrobiia bacterium | reverse complement strand
CGGTGAACAACCAGGAGACCGACCGGATGCGCATCAGCGCCGACGTCGACGAGCGCACGCTCCACGAGCTGTATCTGCGTGCGTTCCGGACGATCGTCACCCGACAGCAGCCGTGGACGGTGATGTGCTCCTACAACCGCATCAACGGCGTCTATGCCTCCCAGCATCGGGAGTTGCTCACCGAGATCCTGCGCGAACAATGGGGTTTCGGCGGTGCGGTGATCAGTGACTGGGGCGCGGTCGCCGATCGGGTGGCTGCGCTGGCCGCGGGTGTGGATCTGACCATGCCCTCCCCCGGGCCCGCAGCCGATGCGGCGGTGGCCGAGGCCGTCGCGAACGGCCGCCTCGCTCCCGAGGCGTTGACGTCGGCGGCCGTCCGTGTCGCCGCGCTCGCGCGCACCGCTGCCGCGCACGCCCCGAGAACGCCCGAAACCCCCGATCTCGACGCGCATCACGCTTTGGCACGTGAGGTCGCCGGTCGCGCAATCGTGTTGTTACGCAACGACGACGACCTCTTGCCCCTCACCCCGACCGCGGATCTGGCCGTCATCGGCGAACTCGCAGCGCACCCGCGATATCAGGGTGGCGGATCATCGCATGTGCACGCCACCCGCGTCGACGTCCCTCTCGAGGAGATCCGCGCCCGCGCCGGGGCCGGCGTCGGATTCGCTGCCGGATACCGCATCGGTGCCGAAACCGACACCGACGCCGCATTGCTCGAGGAGGCGGTCTCGGTGGCTCGAGCCGCGTCGACGGTGGTGCTGTTTCTCGGACTCGCCGACGAGCAGGAATCCGAGGGGTTCGATCGGGCCGACATCGAGTTACCGCCTGCCCAACTCGCCCTGGCCGAGGCGATCGTCGCCGCCAATCGGCGCACCGTGATCGTCCTGGCGCACGGCGGGGTGCTGCGGCTGTCGCCGTTGACGGCTCCGGCGCTCCTCGACGGTGCACTACTCGGCCAGGCGGTGGGCGCCGCGATCGCCGACGTGCTGTTCGGTGACGTCAATCCCTCGGGCCGACTGGCCGAGACGGTTCCCGAGCGTCTGTCCGATACCCCTGATCATCTGTCGTTTCCCGGCGAATTCGGGCACGTGATCTACGGCGAGGGCCTGTTCATCGGCTACCGCTGGTACGACGCACGTGAGTTGCCGGTGACGTTTCCCTTCGGACACGGCTTGTCCTACACCACCTTCGAGTACCGGGACCTCGAGGTGCACACCACCGACGACGGCGGCCTGCGGGTGGCGGCGACGATCACCAACGCCGGCGCACGGACCGGACGTGAGGTGGTACAGGTCTACCTCGGCACTGCCACCTCCGCGCCGGCGACCGGGCCGACCCCCGTCACCATGCCGACCCCGGTGACCGCGCCGCGTGAACTCAAGGCGTT
>BTUT01000726.1:0-1397 GCA_045862935.1 Acidimicrobiia bacterium | reverse complement strand
AGCACCACGGCGGCGTCGCCGAAGGCCCGGCCCGGGTGCCGGGCGATGCGGGTGGTGACCCGGTAGCAACGCGACGCGAACACCGTCGACGCGGCCGGCAGGGGGACATCGTGGGGCGAGGCCGCCCGCCCCGCCGGGCCGTCGGTGCCGATGAGCCCGTGGCCGAGGAACCGTTCGAGGCGCAGGTGGCGGCCGCAACCCGGCACCACCGTGCACGGCGAGGCGCCGAGGTGGTGGCGGACGACCCGGTCGGCGCGCCGACGGGCGAGGCGGAGGTCCTCGGCGTGCCACCACGACGGGGTCGCCCACCGCTGCACGTCGATGCCGGCCAGCGCCCGCACCGGGCCGCCGGCGCCGTCGCAGCCGACCACCAGACGGGCTTCGACCACCTCCGGCCGGCGGTCGGGCGACGCCGTGCGGGCCGGGGCCAGCCGCACGGCGATGCGATCGGGTCGGACGCCGGCCCCGGGCCGGGCCTGCAGTCCGCACACGGCCCAACCGCTGCGGTGCTCGATCCCCGAGCGCCGGACCATCGCCCACAGTTGCCGCTCGAGCGAGGGCTGGTGGAAGGCGTGGGGGAGCAGGGCGTGGGGGCAGAGGTCGCCCACGACGATGGGGAAGCGCGCCCCACCGGCCTCGAAGGACACACCGTCGAGCCGGTCGAGGTCGACGCCGTGCGTCCAGCGGACCCCCAGTGCGGCGAGCTGCTCGACGGCGGGCTGATCGAGGTGCATCGCCCGTGGCACGTCGACGGGCTCGCGGTTCGGCTCGACCAACAGCACCGAGCACGCCTGCGCCCGGAGGTGGGCGGCGAGGGTCAGGCCCACCGGGCCGCCACCTGCGATGAGCACGTCGACGGTGGGGACGGTGACCACGCCGTTCACCCGCTCAGCGGTCGCGCACCGCGGTGCCGAGGTAGCCGGCGAGGACGGGGCCGCCGCAGGTGAACCCGAACCCGGGGTCGACGCGCCGGTGCCGCACCGGGCGGGCGAAGGCGGCGTCGATGCGGGGGCGGACACCGCGTCGTTCCACCACCGAGGCCCCGGCCTCGGCGAAGGCGTGCCGCAGCTCCCGAGGGCGGATGAAGCGCTCGTAGACGTGGAGGTGCCGCGGGCAGTGCCGGGTGATCAGCCGGGGCCCGGCCACGGCCACGAGGTAGGCCAGCGGGTTGCGGGTGAACGTGTGGAACACGATCGAGCCGCCCGGGCGGACCACGCGCACCGCCTCGCGCACCACCGCAGCCGCATCCTCGACGTGCTCGAGCACATCGAGCAGCAGCACGACGTCGAAGGAGGCGTCCGGTTCCTCGAGCCGCTCGGCATCGCCGACGCGGAACACGGCGTGCAGCATCAGCGGCACGGCGCCGCCGCGCGGGCCGACGACGAGGTCGACGCCGG
>BTUT01000725.1:0-1398 GCA_045862935.1 Acidimicrobiia bacterium | reverse complement strand
GCCCGACCGGCCAGGGACGCGAGCTGCTCGCGCTCGGCCTCGGTTCCGCCCAACTGTCTCAGGAGCAGGTGCAGGAGTTCGTCGGCCGGCGGTGCGGGCATCGGTCGGTAGAGCACCCGCGGCCGACCCACTCCCTCGGGGCTCACCGTCTCGCTGATGGCCGAACCCTCGTCGACCAGGTTGTTCAGGTGGAAACGCGCGGTCGTGACGTGGACGTCGAGCGCCTCCGCCACCTGGTGGGCGTCGAGGCCGTCGGGAGCATCGGCGAGGAGAGCCCGCGCGCGGTCACGAGATCGAACCGGCATCGCGAGACCTCCCTGCATCCGGGGCTGGGGTCAGCGCCCGTGGACCACTATCAATGCCACAGTACCGTCGGTCACGGCGGTCAGACTGTGCGGAACGCGGGCCTCCACGCGGATCGCGGTGCCGACTTCGAGCCGGACGGTCGCGCCGTCGACCGTGAAGTCGATCTCGCCGGCCTGTCCGAGCACGACGATCGGGTGCACGGCCATGTGCTCGGCCATCACCTGCCCGGCCTTGAACGAGAGTCGCACGATGGTCTCGGTGTCGCTCTTGTTGATCTTCTTGATCGCCGGTTTGGCGCCGGTGTCACCGTCGTTCGGGGCGTTCAGTCCGGTCAGGTAGGTGTACGACGTCGGCGTCAGATCAAGCAGTGACGGTTCACTCGGCGACACAGGGCTTCCTCACAATCACTTCGATCGCCGACAGCTGGTCGCGGTACCGGATGAAGACGCTGCGCATGTCGAGGATGCGCTTGCGGGCCGCAGCGTTCCGGGCGATGTTGTATCCGATCTTAAGCGTGCCGACGATGCCCTCGTCGGCGATCATGCGACGTGTCTCGAGGAGTGCCATCGGCGCGAAGCGGACCTGCTCCACCTCGAAGCCGGCCTTCTCGAACAGCTCGCGCCATTCCACTTCGGTGAGCGGGCGGGCGTTGACCTTGATGGAGCGTGCGAGAGCCTTGCGGATCTCGGTCTTGGCGTCGTCGGACAGCGTGTCCGGGTGCAGCGACAGCTCGTGGACGGCGTAGCGACCGCCCGGGCGCAGGACGCGGAACGCCTCGTCGATGATCGCGGACTTGCCGCGCTCGGTCTGCATGGTCAGCATCGCCTCGCCGACCACGGCGTCCGCGCTGGCGTCGTCGAGCCCGGTGGCGTCGGCGTCGGCATGCCGGACGGTGCCGCGACCGACGACCGCCTGCTCGGTGAGGGCGACGGCGTGCGGGTCGGCCTCGATGCCGACGTAACTGCGCGGCGAGCGCTCCAGGATCTCGGTGGCGGTCTTCCCGAGACCGGGCGCCAGTTCGACGACGTCGGCACCGGCCAGGTCGGCGTCGGCCAACAGGTGCCGGGTCAGTTCCTTGCCGCCGGGCCGGAG
>BTUT01000724.1:0-1400 GCA_045862935.1 Acidimicrobiia bacterium | reverse complement strand
TGGGGGTGGTGCTCGACGGCCAGAGGTGCGCCGAACACCGCGAACACCTCGTCGCCGACGAACTTCAAGACGGTGCCGCGGCGCTCGAGGATGATCTCGGTGAGCGCGTCGTAGAACTCGTTGAGCATCACCCGAACCTGTTGGGGCGTCAACGTGGACGAGATCGCGGTGAACCCGCGCAGGTCGCAGAAGAACAGGCTCACGTCGAGGCGTTCACCCTCGGCGGCCCGCTCGACGCGGCCCTCCTCGACCAGCTGCTCCGCGACGGCCGCGGGGACGTACTGCGCGAAGAGCCTCGACACCCGTTGACGGTGACGGGTCTCGGTGAAGTAGCGCACCACCAGCGCGGCGAAGAACGCGACGACCAGCATCGTCAGCGGGTACACGAGGTTCATGATGTGACCGGCGTTGAAGCGCACGATCGCGAACAGCACGTACGCGAGCGCGGTCACCAGCGTGGTGATCGCCGCGACCCACAGCGGGAGGAACAGCACCGCCAGTGCGGCGATCAGCGTCAGGGCCACGATCCACAGGACCGTCGTGGCCGTGCTGGTGGGAGCCAGGTACGACGCCGTGAGCATCGTGTTGATCGCGTTGGCGTGGATGAACACCCCGGGGAACCGCCCCGACTTGTCGACCGGGACCTTCTGGTTGTCCTGGGCGAGCTCGGCCGTCGCGCCGATCAGCACGATCTTGCCGGTGAAGCGTCCCGGATCCGCGGTGCCGTCGTAGACGTCGACGGCCGAGACCCACGAGCGCCGCCGCGCCTCGCCGTCGAGGCCCTCGGCCCAGTTGAGCCGGAGGCTGGTGCCCGCCGCGGTGGGGACGAACCGGTTCCCGGCCTGCACCCCGCCGGGCCGCAGCACCGGTTGGGGTTGAGCGCCGCGGTACGCGAGCACCGAGGCGAGCGCGAGCGACGGCACGAAGCGGCCGTCCGCGGTCTCCACGACGAGCGGCACGGTCCTCACGACGCCCTCGCTGTCGGGGGAGTCGGTCTTCACGTGCGCGATCACGACCGGCGCTTCCGCGATCTCCGTGGTCGGCGGGTACACGGGCTCGAGGAGCGGCAACGCATCGTCCGGACGCTGGACGAGCTCGCCGCCGGCGCCCACGATGCCGACGGCCCCGGATGAGGCGAGCCCACCGAGCGCGTCGGCGAGCTCCGTGGTCTCGACGCGCTGGGTGGGTCGCTCGGAGGTGTTCGCCGACGACGACAGGAACACCACGTCCCACGCGACGACTGCGGCGCCCGCCCCACCGAGTTGGCGCGCGAGCTGGGCGTGCACCGCGCGGGGCAGCGGCCATCCGAAGCGGGCGATGGTCTCCTCGTCGAGGGCGACGACGACGATGTCGGGATCGGTCTTCGCCGACGGGAACAGGAACCGGTCGACCGCGGGGTC
>BTUT01000723.1:0-1406 GCA_045862935.1 Acidimicrobiia bacterium | reverse complement strand
CGGGGTGCCACGGCAGATGGTCGTCGGCGTGCAGCGTCAGTTCCACGCCGGACGCCTTGCCGATCTGACGGGCGGCCTCGAACGCGTCGTAGGCGTCGGCCGCGCGGCCCTTGCCGAGCGGGCCGGTGGGCTCACGCAGACCGGTCAGCACGACGCCGACGTGCAGCGGCTGCTTCGGCAGCGGCGCGTCGAGCGCGGCGAGCTCATCGGCGGACGGTCGACGGGTCACGTCGAGGGCCGGGACGGTGGGCCCCGTCTCGCCGCCCAGGACCACCTGGCCGATGGCGTAGAGCGCGAGATCGCGCTGGCCGCGGGCAATGTTGCGCGCCGCCATCTCGAACAGACCCGGCAGGAGCGTGGTGTTGAGCTCCGGACGATCGGATTCGAGCGGGTTGAGCACCGAGACGGTGCTGCGACGCGGGTCGTCGTCCGGGAGACCCCAGGTGTCGAAGACTCCGGCGGGCAGGAACGGATACGGCAGCACCTCGACGTAGCCGTCGGCGGCCAGGCCGGTGCCGATGGCGCGACGACGACGCTGGGCTGCGGTGAGGCCGGTGCCCCCGGGTGCCCGCGGCACCACGGCCGGAATGTCCTCGAGGCCCTCCAGACGCAGCACCTCCTCGACCAGGTCGGCGCGCATGCGCAGGTCCGGTCGCCAGGTGGGCGGGGTCACCAGCAGCGGAGCGGTGCCGGCGACGTCGCAGCCCACCTCGCGGAGCCGCGCCGCGGTGGTACCCGCCGGGTAGCCGATGCCTGCGGTCTGATCGGGCAGTGCGGGGTCGATCTCGATGACGGGCAGGTCCGCGGCGGGCGCCTGAGCGTCGGCGAGCGCGCCGGCCACGCGTCCGCCCGCGTACTCGACGATGAGGGCCGCGGCGCGATCGGAGGCCACGGCGGTGATCGCCGGGTCCACCAGACGCTCGAAGCGCTTCGCGGCCTCCGACGTCAGCTTGTGCCGCTTGCCGGTGCGGAAGACGCGGACCTGATCGAAGTTCGCGGACTCCAGGAGGATGGTGCCGGTGGAGTCGGTGACCTCGGTCGCCGCGCCACCCATCACGCCGGCGAGGGCGATGGCCCCGGAGTCGTCGGCGATGACGATGTCCTCGGGATCGAGTGTGCGGGTGACGCCGTCGAGCGTTTCGAGGGTCTCCCCCGGCTTCGCCGCGCGGACGCGGACGGTGCCGGTCACCTTGTCGGCGTCGAAGGCGTGCAGCGGCTGCCCGAGTTCGATCATCACGTAGTTGGTGATGTCGACGATCGCCGAGATCGGGCGGATGCCCGCGACCATGAGCCGCTTGGCCATCCACCACGGCGACGACGCGGTGGCGTCGACGCCGTCGATGATGCGCGCGGTGTAGCGGGTGGCCTTGCCGTCCTCGTCGAGGGCGACCGGCCAGGGCTCGCGG
>BTUT01000722.1:0-1406 GCA_045862935.1 Acidimicrobiia bacterium | reverse complement strand
CGAGGCGGTGGGCCCGACCGCCCTTGAACGCGTTGTGCACCATGATCTCGAGCGCACCGAATCGCTCGACCGTGGCGGCCACGCACGCCTCCATGGCGGCGCGCGCGGTGCAGTCGGTCTCGACGCACACCGCCTCGTCCCCCCGGGCCCGGATCTCGGCGGCCACCGGCTCACCGGTCGCCGCCCGCCGCGCCGCGATCACCACGCTCGCGCCCTCCGCGGCGAGCGCGAGGGCGATGCCACGCCCCACGCCCTGCCCCGCACCGGTGACGATCGCGGTCCGACCGTCGAGGCGGCGCGCCTCGGGGCTCACGGCGCCATCCAGACACCACCGTCGGCCGAGAGCGTGGCACCCGTGAGGAAGTGGGCACCGGGGCCGAGCAGCCACGCGACGATCGGCGCCAGGTCGGTCACCGGGTCGCCGGGCCCTCCGAGAGCCGGCGGCGCCAGCGCGAGGGCATCGCTGCCGATCCCGGCCGGCACGTGCTCGGGTGCGGGCGCGAGGCAGTTCACGCGGATGCCGTGCTCGCCCCACTGGCGCGCCGCGGACTTCGCGAGCACCCTCACGCCCTCGAGCGCGGCCGCGCAGGGCGCGAGCTCCGCGGCCCCGGCCATGCCGAGCACCGGCGTGACGACCACGAACGCGCCGCCCCGGGCGCGCAGGTGGGTGAAGCCGGCCTGCAGCACGAAGATCGCGCGCCGTAGCGTCTGCTCCCACACCGCGTCCCAGCGCGCGTCGTCGACGTCGGCCATCGCGACCCGCTCGTAGGCGATCGGGTGGATGGCCGCGTGGAGCACGCCGTCGACCCGGCCGTGCCCGTCCACCACGTCGGCGAACGCGGCCTCGGCGGCGGCACGGCTCGCGATCGAGTCCCAGTCCACGGGCGCCACCACCGCCCCGGCGGTGGCGAGCCCCTCGCCGATCCCGCGCACCACCGGCTGGTCGGCACCCGTCACCACGACCACCCGGTCGTCGAGGACTCCGCCGGACGCACCCGCCATCGGCGGGAACCTACCCCAGGGCCTCGCCACCGCGCGGGGCGGCCACCCCTCGACCTACCCTGCGGGCGTGGACCTCGACCACCGCGCCCACCTCGCGATCGGCGACCTCGTGGCGCGGTACTGTGACGCCGTCGCGCGCGCCGACCTCGACGCGTTCCGTGCGTGCTGGACCGACGACGCGCGCTGGACCGGTCCGGGACTCGATCGCCGCGGCGTCGACGCGATCGCGTCGACGTTCGCGGCGAGCCGAGCACGGTTCGCCACCGCGGTCCAGGCGATCCTCTCGGGCTCCGTGCAGGTGGTCGATCACGAGCGGGCCACCGGCGCGTGGTGGATCCGTGAGACGCTCGTGACGGTGGACGGGGCCACGCGCTTCACCACCGGCCGGTACGACGACGAGTACG
>BTUT01000721.1:799-1411 GCA_045862935.1 Acidimicrobiia bacterium | reverse complement strand
CTCGGCGCGACCTGGGATCCGGAGCTCGTCGAGGCCCTCGGTGCGCTCGTCGGTCGTGAGGCGCGGGCTCGGGGCTGCCGCGTCCTGCTCGCCCCCACGGTGAACCTGCACCGCTCCCCGCTCGCCGGCCGGAGCTTCGAGTGCTACTCGGAGGACCCGCTGCTCACCGGGCGCCTCGCCGCCCGGTTCGTGCGCGGGGTGCAGGCGCAGGGGGTCATCGCCACGGTGAAGCACCTCGTGGGGAACGAGACCGAGCACGAGCGCCTGACGAGCAACTCGGTGATCGATCCCCGCACACTGCGTGAGCTCTACTTGTTGCCGTTCGAGCTCGCAGTGCGTGACGGCGGCGCGCTCGCGCTCATGACCGCGTACAACCGGCTGAACGGCGGGTGGGTGATCGAGCAGGCCGAGATCCTGCGCGACATCGTGCGGGGCGAGTGGGGCTTCGACGGCTTGGTGATGACCGACTGGTTCGGGGTCGCGGACACGGAGACCTCGATCGCCGCGGGACTCGATCTCGAGATGCCCGGCCCGGGCCGGGCGTACGGTCCCGCGCTCGCGGAGGCAGTGGTCGCGGGCACCGTCGACGAGGCCGACGTCGACGCGGCCGTG
>BTUT01000721.1:0-789 GCA_045862935.1 Acidimicrobiia bacterium | reverse complement strand
CACGACCTTCGATCGCGTCGGTGCGCTCGACGGCGACGCGCTCGACGGCGACGCGCTCGACGGCGACGCGGTCCCGGATCGCGGCCGCGCGGCGCACGCCGCGGACGGTGAGCGGGTTGGCCCGCGGGTCACCGCCGGCGACATCGCCCTGCTCCGGCGGGCGGCCGCCGACGCGGCGGTGCTGCTCACCAACGACGGCACGCTGCCGCTGCGGCCGGCCCCGGGTCAGCGGGTCGCGGTGGTCGGCCCCGGCGCGGCCACGGCGAACATCATGGGCGGGGGATCGGCCGAGGTCACACCGCCTCCCCTCACCACCCCGCTCGAGGCACTGCGGGCTGCGCTCGCGCCCGATGTCGAAGTGGTGCACGAGCGCGGGTGCGACATCGATCGGTCTCCTCGCCCGGTGGGGTCGGTGGGGCTGCGCGCACCCGACGGGTTCACGGTCGGGCTGTATGCCGGTGGGGACGCCGTGGGTGAGGCCGTCGACACGAGCCGCATCCCGGCGCTGCGCGTCTTCCACTTCGGTGCGCCGCATCCCGCGCTCGCCGAGGGCGAGTGGTCGATGCGGATCCGCGGTGAGGTGGTCGCGGACGAGAGCGGGACCCACACGCTGGCGCTGGCGCAGAGCGGCGCCGCGCGCGTGCTCGTCGACGGTCGAGTCGTGCTCGACGGCGTGGAGAGCCCGCCGCCCCCGGGGGGCACGGAGTTCTTCGGTCTGGGGAGCCAGGACCTGCTGGCCGAGGTGGTCTTCGAGGCCGGGGTGCCGGCCGTCGTCGAGGTCGAGCTCGC
>BTUT01000720.1:655-1422 GCA_045862935.1 Acidimicrobiia bacterium | reverse complement strand
CCCATGCAGCGCGTCGTCAGGGCCCTCACCGGCCTCCTCGTCACCATCGTCGTCGGCGGCATCGTCGTCGGCGTCTGCCTGGCCGCGCTGCTCCCCAGCATCGGGATCCTCGCGGGCGCGACCGACTACACCACCGAGCTCGTGACCGATCTGCGTGATCTGTCGGAGCGATCCACGGTCTACAACGCCGCGGGCGAGGAGATCGGGGCGCTCGGCCTCGAGAACCGCCAGAACGTGACGCTCGACCAGGTTCCGCAGGTGGTGATCGACGCCGTCGTCGCGACCGAGGACAAGACGTTCTGGGAGAACGACGGCGTGGACGTCGCGGCCGTGGCGCGTGCCGCGTTGAAGAACTTCACGTCGGGTGAGGTCAACCAGGGTGGGTCCACGATCTCGCAGCAGCTCGTGAAGAACCGCATCCTCTCACCGAAGCGCGACCTGAACCGCAAGATCCGCGAGGTGCTGCTCGCGATCGAGCTCAACAACGACTACTCGAAGCGCGAGATCCTCGAGCAGTACCTCAACACCGTGTACTTCGGCCAGGGGTCCTACGGCATCAAGTCCGCGGTCGAGCGGCTGCTCATCAAGCCCGACCCGTCCTCGCCGTTCGGAGGCGTGCGCGCCACGAAGCTCGAGGAGGTGTCGATCGGCGAGGCTGCGATGCTCGCGGGCCTCATCCAGAGCCCGGAGTCGTACAACCCCTTCATCCACCCCGACAAGACGAGGGTCCGCCGCTCGTTCGTGCTGTCGCAGATGGTCGAGGAGGG
>BTUT01000720.1:0-645 GCA_045862935.1 Acidimicrobiia bacterium | reverse complement strand
CCCCGAGCAGGCCGCGGCGGCCGAGCTGGAGCCACTCCCGTCGATCGCGCCGCAAGCCGACCTCCGCCCGCGCAACGCGTGGGTCGAGGAGGTCCAGGACCGCCTGTTCACCGATCCCCGCTTCTCCGTGCTCGGGGCGACGAAGGAGGCCCGTGAACAGGCCGTGCTGCGCGGCGGGCTGAAGATCTACACCACGCTCGACCCGGTGGCCCAGGCGAACGCGCAGGCGGCGATCGACGAGTCGCTCCCCGGCAAGCCGGGGTTCACCGCCGCGCTCGTGGCGATGGACCCGACGAACGGCGCGGTGCGCGCGATGGTCGCGGGGACAGGGTTCGAGGACAGCCAGTACAACATCGCGACCAGCTTTCCCGGGCGCCAGGCGGGCTCCACCTGGAAGGTGATCACGCTCTCGGCCGCGATGCAGAGCCACTTCTCGTCGAACGACCTCGTGGACGGCACGTCGCCGTGCGACTTCGGGCCGCGGATGGGTCAGACCCAGAACGCCGAGGGCGGCGGCGGCGTGATGACCATCCGCGCCGCGACCGCCGGCTCGGTGAACTGCGCGTACGCGCGGATCCAGCTCGCGGTGGGCTTCTCGAAGGTCATCGACATGGCGAAGCGGTTGGGGATCACCCAGAACACCCT
>BTUT01000719.1:0-1424 GCA_045862935.1 Acidimicrobiia bacterium | reverse complement strand
CCGAGGAGTCCGCAACGATCGAGCAGCGTCGCGGGACCGACGCCGTGCCGGGCGATGCAGTCGATCACCTCGTCCTCGGTCTCGGCGAGGTGGATCTGCACCGGGACCTCACGCTCGGACGCGACCGAGCCCAGCCAGGTGAGCGTCTCGGGGGACACGGTGTACGTCGCGTGCGGCCCGAGACAGGGCGTCACCCGCGGGCCGAACCCGCCGAGCGCGTCGAGGACCTCGACGATCGCGTCGCGTTGGGCCCGCCCCCGCGCCGGGTCACCACCGTCGATCACCACGCTGCTGACCACGCCGCGGATCCCCGCGTCGCGCACCGCCGCCGCGACGGCCTCGCTGTGCCAGTACATGTCCCAGAAGGCGACGGTGCCGCTGCGCAGCATCTCGACGATGGCCAGCCGCGTCGCCCAGTACACGTCGTCGGCGCGGAGCCGGGCCTCCGCGGGCCAGATGCGGGTCGTGAGCCACTCCATGAGCGGCAGGTCGTCGCCCCAGCCCCGGAACAGGGTCATCGCCGCGTGGGTGTGCCCGTTCACCAGCCCCGGGACGACGACGCCGCCCCCGACGTCGACCACCTCGTCGCCCGGCGCGGCGACCACCTCCGGGCCGATGGCGGCGATGGTGCCGTCGACCACGCGGATCGCGACGCGGGTGCCGTCGAGCACGGCGTTGCGCAGCGTCAGCACGTCGCGGGTCCGCGGGTCACCCGCCCGAGCGGACCCGGCTCCGTCACGCGAGGTCCTCGACGACCCGCCGCAGGATCGGCAGCAGTGCATCCCGGTTCGCGGCTTTGCCCGTCTCGAACTCCTCGACCGAGAGGGGGGCGCGACCGACGCCGTTGGCGAGGTTGTCGACCACGCACACGGACGCGTAGGGGATGCCCCGCTCCCGGAGCGCCTCGCACTCCGAGGCCATCGTCATTCCCACGACATCGGCGAACGCGGCGAGGAACCGCACCTCCGCAGCCGTCTCGAACCGCGGCCCGGCCACTTGCCAGTAGGTCCCCCCGTCGATCGGGGGGTCGCCGGCATGGGCGCGCCAGGCGGCGAGGACGCGATCCCGCCACGCCTGGTCGAAGCCCGGAACTCCGTGGCCCCGCGCGTCGGCGAAGCGCGGCGCCCCCCCGGCGGTGAGGGCCACGAAGTCGTCGGGGACGAGGACCGTCCCCACCGGGTAGCGGTCGTGGAGCGCGCCGACCGACGACAGCCCGAGCACGCGGTCACAGCCCAGCCGGACGAGGGCGGCGGCATGCGCGTGGTGGTCGATGGCGTGGGGGGGCACGTACCTGCCGGAGCCGTGACGTTGGAGGAACACCACGTCGCCGGCATCGGCGACGGTCACCGGGCCACCCGCCACCGCGACCCGGCGGGTCCGGGCCGTTCGCCCCGCCTCGGACGCGAACGGCGTGCCGAGCACCG
>BTUT01000718.1:0-1426 GCA_045862935.1 Acidimicrobiia bacterium | reverse complement strand
CCCGGGTCGCTCCGGCGCCTGCGCTCCTGGTGCCGCTCGCGATGGTCCTGGGCGCCACCCTCCTCGGGCTCCACTTCGAGCACGAGGCCCTGGACCTCGACCACCCGCACCGGATCGCCCGCACCGATCGGCGTGGCCCGGTTCGTGCGGGCTCGCCAGCGCGCCCCGTCGATGAGCACCACGCCGTCGGGATCGACCGGGACCTCGGCCGTGCCCATCCGGCCGAGCATCCCTTCCCGACCCACGGTGGGGGTCGAGAAGCGGGCGCGCACCGCCGCGGTCATGCCCCAGATGAAGAACAGGACCGTGCCGGCGACCACCAGGGCCATCACCCACCAAGGCAGGTCGAGGCGCGACGAGCCGCCGTAGAGGAAGAGTGACCCGGCCGCGAGCGCGAGCCCACCCACGACCGTCCAGAACCCCAGACCGCCGGCCTGGACGTCGATCGAGAGGCCCACGACCGCGAACACGAGGAGCGCCGCCGCCCACCAGTGCACCGGGAGGTGCGAGAACCCGTAGCAACCGCCGACCACCGCGAGCGCGCCGGCGAGCCCCACCAGCCCGATCGAGATCGCGAAGAACTCGAACACGATGAGGGCCAGGCCGGCGACGAACAGGAAGTACGCGACCGACGGGCTGATCAGCCCGTGCTGGAGCTGGGCGCCGAGGCCCATGCCGTCGAACACGACGTCCTGGTTGGGTTGACGGCGCCGGTCACGGCCTTCCCCCACCACGCGTGCGGTATCGAGTTTGACCTCTCCCCCCGCGGTCTCGATGGTCTCCCCGTCCAGGCTGACGACGACCTCGCCCAGCGTGGGCCGGATGCCGTCGACGACTCCCGCGGCGCGGGCCTCGACCGGTGAGAGCTTGCGCGTCGCGAGGCGCGCCGCGCCGCGTGGGTCTCGACCATTGGCCTCCGCGAGTCGAGCCAGCTCGGCCGCCACCGCCGCGACCGGTGGGTCGTCGGGCTCGTCGAGGCGCAGCGGTGCCCCCGGTCCGAGCGACGCGCCCTGGGCGATGAAGGCGCGGTGCGCGGCCTGGAGCAGCATGGCCGCACCGCCCTGCGCGGTGCCGCCCGACGGGCCGGCCCAGGCGATGATCGGCACGCGCGAGCGCTCGATCTGACGGACGAGGTGGTCGACGTCGACGTCGACGGTGCCTCGTGAGTCGATCTGGAGCACGAGCATGGTCCGGCGCTGGTCGTTCGCGTCGCGGATCGCGTTCTCCACGAGCGTTGCGGTCGGTGGGTCGAGGAGACCCTCGACCTGCACGACGCCGATGCCGCGGCGGCCGTCCCCCGCGCGCGCGCCTGCACCGGTTGGGGGAGCGAGCAGCGCGGCGCTCGCCGCGCCGAGCAGCAGCGCGGCGCCGAGGAGGCGCGCGACGCGACGCCCCGCCGCGCGTGCGCGCCGGGGCCCGCCCGTAC
>BTUT01000717.1:0-1430 GCA_045862935.1 Acidimicrobiia bacterium | reverse complement strand
TCCGGATGCGCAACCCGACCAGGATGACGGAGTCGGCAGCCGCCGACATCCGCGCCCGCGCCGCCGAGGTGCTGCGCGACGCCGCCCACCGGCGGCCCCACGACCTGTCCCCCGAGCGCCTCGTCCGCATCGCGACCTTCTGTGCCGGTGAGCCCGTCGACCCCGAGTACGCGCCGTTCATCGCGTACGAGTGCAACTTCGACGGAGACGATCCGCGCCGGGTGCCGGCGGAGGCCGCTCCACCGCCCGAGCGTGCGGCCGCGCTGCACGTCGCCATCGTTGGCGCCGGTCTCGGCGGAGTGGGCCTCGGCGTCCGCCTCGGACAGCTCGGGATCCCCTACACGATCTACGAGAAGAACCCGGGCGTCGGGGGCACGTGGCTGGAGAACGACTACCCCGACCTCCGGGTGGACGTGCCGAACCTCTTCTACTCCTACTCGTTCGCCCCCAACCTCGACTGGTCCGACAACTACTCGCGGCGCGACGAGATCCTGGCCTACTCCGAGCGATGCGCGCGCGAGCACGGTGTGGTCGAGCACGTGCGTTTCGAGCACGAGGTGCTCGCGGCCGACTACGACCCGACGACGGCGCGCTGGGCCCTGCGGATCCGCGGTGCCGACGGTCGCGAGATCGTCGCCGAGCACCACGCGCTGGTGAGCGCGACCGGGATGCTCAACCGCCCGAGCATCCCCGACCTGCCGGGTCTCGACGCCTTCGCCGGACCGTGGTTCCACTCCTCGCACTGGCCGGCAGACCTCGACGTCACGGGCCGGCGTGTGGCGGTGATCGGCACGGGCGCGAGCGCCGTGCAGCTCGGGCCGGCGATCGCGCCCGTCGTCGAGCACCTCACGATCTTCCAGCGGTCGCGACACTGGATGATGCCGAACCCCACGTACCTCGCACCGTTGAGCGATGCCGACCGCTGGCTGTTCCGTCACGTGCCCTACTACGCGGGCTGGTTCCGGTTCCTGTTGTTCTGGAACAACTCCGATCGCATGTACCCGGCGTTCCGGGTCGATCCCGGCTGGGCGACACCCGATGTCTCCATCAGCGCACCCAACGACAAGCTGCGCCAGCTGATGACCGGCCACCTCCAGCATGAGCTCGGTGACGACGAGGAGCTCCTGGCCAAGGTCCTCCCCGACTACCCGCCGCTCGGCAAGCGGATCGTGCAGGACGGCGGCTGGTTCGCCGCGCTGCGCCGCGCCAACGTGGACCTGGTCGTCGAGGGCATCGAGCGGATCGAGGCCGACGGCGTGCGGACGCGCGACGGCGTGCTCCACGAAGCGGACATCCTCGTGCTCGCCACCGGTTTCCACGCGCGCCGGTTCCTGTGGCCGCTCGAGATCACGAGCCCGCGAGGCCGTCTCCACGACCTCTGGGGCGACGAGCCCCGCGCGTACCTGGGCATCACGGTGCCGGGCTTCCCC
>BTUT01000716.1:0-1431 GCA_045862935.1 Acidimicrobiia bacterium | reverse complement strand
GATCGCCGCCCGTCGCCAGTACGAGTCCGACGTCGAGTCGGCGATCCGCCACGAAGTGGCCGCCGAGTCGAACGTGGAGCTGGAAGAGCTCAAGATGCAGGTCCTCGCGCTGCGGGCCAGCCTGGAGCATCTGCTCGGCAAGCCGCTGCCCGACGTCCGCGCCGCCATCGGTCTGGACCGTCCGCGCGAGCTGGGATCGGGGCTGCGCGGCACCGACTATGCGCAGGCTGTGCACGACGACCGCGTGGTCGCCGACCGCGACTTCGCCACCACCGCACCGCCCGTCGACTCCGGGCGGCATGTGCCGGAGGAACCGCAGGACGTCGAAGAAGTGGATCCGACGCAGCTCACCGAGATCATCCCCGTCGTCACCGACGACCCCGCAGACTATGCGGCGCAGGCGCTTCAGGGTCTCGCCGACACCGAGGCCGACGACGTCGAGCCGGTCGCTGAGCACGAGGACGAGCCGACCCACGAGTACGTGGAGCCGCCCCGCGACCCCGACACCGGCGCCTTCGAGCGCGCCGCTTACGGCGCTCAGGCCTACGAGCCGCCGCCCGTCCCGCCGCAGACCGGCCCGATCCCGGTCCAGGAAGAGGCCGAGCCCGCCGAACGAGCACGGCGCGGCACCGCGCCGAGCGATGACGGCGCCCATTCGGCCGGCCTGCCCGCCAGCGAACTGCTGAGCCAGCTCCGCGCGGCCGCAGGCAACGGCGGTGGTCGTAGCCGCCGTCGACGCGACTGAGCGGCCCCACAAGCCGGTCGAGTTCGCCGACGCGAGCTTGCGAGCGCTCGACGAGTATCGAGACCCCGTCGTCGATTGCCGATCTGCATCTCGCTCGTCGCCGGTCCGCAATCGCGCCCGTGAAAGTTGTCACACGACCTAGCACCGCCCGGGCTTTCACGCCTACCCTTGCCAGGGAAACGTCTGGTACCCGCGCGCATCGCATTGCGCAGACTCGGGACTGGAACGGAATGGAGGAACGGCGGTGAATTCACCGATGGCTCCGGCACGCTTGCGGGTCGGCATCGTCTCGGCCGGTCGCGTCGGCACCGCGCTCGGCGAAGCCCTGGCCTCCGCGGGGCATCAGATCGCCGCGCTCACCGCGCGCTCCCCGCACTCGCTCGGCCGTGCAGCCACTCGACTTCCGCAGGCCCGTGTCCTCGACCTCCCCGGTGTCGTCGCTGAATCCCAGCTCCTGCTGCTCGCCGTCCCGGACACCGAACTGCCCGGCGTCGTCGACCGGATCGCTGCGGCGAAGCCCCGACCGGGCACCATCGTCGCGCACACCGCCGGCGCGCACGGGGTCGCGATCCTCGAACCCCTTGCCCACCTCGGGTTGATCACGCTGGCGCTGCACCCTGCCATGACCTTCGTCGGGACGTCCGACGACACAGCGCGGCTGGCGTCGTCGTGCTTCGGCATCACCT
>BTUT01000715.1:0-1432 GCA_045862935.1 Acidimicrobiia bacterium | reverse complement strand
GGTCGGATCACCTACACCCAGGCCGGCTCGTTCACCCTGGTCAGCCTCGTGCCCGCGCGCTGATCGTCGCCCCGCGGGGCCGAGGCCCGTCGTGCGTCGGCGAGGGCCGGTGCCTCGCGTGAGCGGCCGTTGGTGTCACAGTGGGGTGCGACCCTCGCGACGTGCGCTCGCCTGCCGCTCGATCCACCGGCCTGTGGACGACGATCCCTTGCCGTGCACAGGGTTTCCCAGCCCGACGCGGTGCTGTCCACAGGCAAGTCACAGCAATTTCCGGTGTCCTCCCCTTCCGATCCACAGGCCTCACGGCGTACAACGTTCGGGCCGTCGCCAGGGCGGCTCGGCGGGTGATCTGCCGATGAGCGCGGCGTCGGGATTCGGGGAAGCGAGCGCGGGCGTGGTCCAGTCGATCGAGGACATCCGGCGCCACCAGCGCGGGCGTGTGCCGCCGCACAACCTCGAGGCCGAGGAGTCGTTGCTCGGGGCGATGATGCTCTCGCGCGACGCGATCAGCGCGGCAACCGAGGCTCGGGTCGAGACCTCCGACTTCTACAAGCCCTCCCACGCGCACATCTACGACGCGATCATGGCGCTCTACGGCGTGGGCGAGCCGGTCGACCCGGTGACGGTCGCCGACGAGCTCCGCCGCGCCGATCTCCTCGACCTGGTGGGGGGCCGCGCCGCGCTCATGCGGCTCCAGGCCGAGACGCCCGCCTCGGCGAACGCAGGCCACTACGCCAAGATCGTCAACGAGCTGGCGCTGCTCCGGCGCCTCATCGGCGTGGCATCGGACATCGCCGAGATGGGCTACGACGTCTCGGGCGAGGTGACCGAGACGCTCGACCGCGCCGAGGCGCTCGTGTTCGAGGTCGCCGAGCGCCGCGTCTCCGACTCCATGATCGGGGTGAGCGACGCGCTCCAGCACACCCTCGACCAGCTCGAGCAGATCTACGGCAACACCGAGCGGATCACCGGCGTGCCCACGGGCTACAACGACCTCGACGACCTCCTCCTCGGGTTGCAGCCGTCCACCCTCGTGGTCGTCGCCGCGCGCCCCGCGGCGGGCAAGACCGCGTTCTCGCTCGGGGCGGCGGCCAACGTCGCGATGGTCGCCCGACGTCCCGTCCTGTTCTTCTCGATGGAGATGGGCACGCTCGAGCTCACGAAGCGCCTGCTCGCGGCCGAGGCACGGGTCGACGCCCGGAAGCTGCAGACCGGCCAGATCACCGAAGCCGAGTGGACGCGCCTCTCACACGGTGTCGGCCGGCTCGCCGAGGCGCCGCTGTTCATCGACGACAACCCGCACTGCACCGTGATGGAGATGCGGGCGAAGGCTCGTCGCACGAAGGCCCGCCACGGCGACCTCGGGCTCATCGTGGTCGACTACCTCCAGCTCATGACCCCGAGCACGTCGCGGCGCTCCGAGAACCGTCAG
>BTUT01000714.1:0-1433 GCA_045862935.1 Acidimicrobiia bacterium | reverse complement strand
GTGCTCGCCCTCGCCGCGATCCAGCGGGGCGACCACCGACGCTTCCGGCTCTGGGTGCTCGCGACCGCCCTCTTCGGGGCCACGTTCATCGCCGGACAGATCTTCGAGTTCACCGAGTTCTACCGCGAAGGCCTGAAGCTCGACACCAACCTGTTCGGCTCCTCGTTCTTCGTCCTCACCGGGTTCCACGGGGCCCACGTGACCATCGGCATCCTCTGGCTGCTCTCGCTGTGGGGCATGTCGATGCAGGGCCGCCTCGGCACGGAGAAGGCGGAGTCGGTCGAGGTGGCCGGGCTCTACTGGCACTTCGTCGACGTGGTCTGGATCGTGATCTTCACCGTCATCTACCTCATGCCCCAGCCGGGCAAGTAGAGCGGTCCCGAGAGGAGCAGGCATGAGCGAGGGGAGGGTCGAGGTCCTCGAGGAGGAGCTGGCGGCGGTCGCGCACGCGGAGCTCGGCGGCGCCCTCGAGGCGGCGCCGGGTCTCCTGCCGGGCGAGCTCGAGGCGCACCCGACGCCGTTCAAGTACGTGATGATCTTCCTCGTGCTCGTGGTCGTGACCGCGGTCGAGATCGCCACGTCCTACCTCGAGGGCACCGTGACGAGTGGTGTCATCGTCGGGCTCCTCCTGTTCTGGGCCGCGGTGAAGTTCATCCTCGTCGCCGCCTACTACATGCACCTCAAGACCGACCAGCTCATGTTCCGGCGATTCTTCACCGTGGGGATCGTGGCCGCGATCGTGCTCTACGCGGCCGTGCTCGCGACGCTGCACGTGTTCTGAGGCGGGCGTGGTGCTGGGTGTCGCCCCGCTCCCGGGCTGGAACGCCCACCCCGACGTCTGGCTGCTCGTCGCGGTCCTCGCCGTGGGCTACTGGATGGCGGTGGTGCGGATCGGTCCGCGCGTCGTGTCGCCGGGGATGCCGATCGTCACCCGTGCACAGGTGATCGCGTGGTCGCTCGGCGTGTTCGCCGTGTGGCTGTCGTCCGACTGGCCGGTCCACGACATCGCCGAGCAGTCGATGTACAGCGTGCACATGGTGCAGCACCTCCTCATCACGCTCCTCGCGGTGCCGCTGCTCGTGCTGGGCACACCCGCCTGGCTCGCGCGCTCCGTGCTCGCACCCGGGAGCAGGCGATTCCGGGTCGTGCGTTCGCTCTCGCGGTTCGTGCCCGCCGTGATCGTGTTCAACGTGATGCTGGTGCTCACCCACATCCCCGCGATCGTCAACGCCTCGCTCGACTCGGGCCTGCTGCACTTCTCCATCCACGCTGCGCTGTTCGTCACCGCCTTCATCGTGTGGATGCCGGTGCTCAGCCCGTTGCCCGAGATCCCGCGGCTGTCGTGGTTGTTGCGGATGGTGTACCTGTTCCTGCAGTCGATCGTGCCCACGGTGCCCGCGTCGTTCCTCACGCTCGGCGACGACCCGCTCTAC
>BTUT01000713.1:0-1437 GCA_045862935.1 Acidimicrobiia bacterium | reverse complement strand
CTCGCAGCGCGCCCTCGCCCACCGCGAGGTAGTAGCGGACGAGGTCGAGCTTCGTCTCGCCGCGGGCGGGGAAGAACACCTTGTCGGGGTTGGTCACCCGGACCTCACGACCCGACACCTCGAGCTCCACCGCCGGGGTGTGCGGCGCCATGGAGCCAGGCTACGGCGGGCCCTGCCCCGGCGCGCCAGAGAAGGTCGGCAAGGCGTTCCCCCCGGGGCGGATCCGGTATACTTCCGGGTTCGGCCAGGGTACTGACCAGTTGACGAGAAGGCCCGGAAGGCCCATCGGGCCGACGGACACGGTCGCCGAGCCGCCCAGCGATTCGCTCGATTCGCTGAGCGGGACGGCACTGGAAACGTGGGCGCGAGCCCACGATTTTTTTTGATCCGACCCGACCCGATCCGACCCGATCCGACCCGACCAGCGAGCGAGAGGAGGCCACGATGACCGAGCACGCCGACGGGCTCGCGGCCGTCCTCGCCCCGGTGGTCGCGGGAGTGGGCCTCGTGCTCTACGACGTGGAGCTCACCGGCTCCGGCCGGGCCCGCACGCTGCGGGTCCTCGTCGACCGGGAGCGCGTCCCCGGTGGCCCGGGCGACGCGCCTGTCGGGGGCGGCGTTGACCTCGACGCGGTGGCGGCCGCGGCGGAGGCGCTCGGGCCCCTGCTCGACCACGACGCGTTGATCGCGGCGCTGCTGCCGGGCTCGTACCACCTCGAGGTCTCGAGCCCCGGGCTCGAACGGCCGCTGCGCACCCCGGCCCACTTCCGCGGCGCTCGCGGGGAGGTGCTCTCGCTCAAGGCACGCACCGCAGACGGCGCCATCGACCGGCGACGCGTGGTGCTCGTCGATGCCGACGACGACGGCATCGAGATCGACCACGAGGGATCCCGCGAGCGTGTCGGGTACGACGACGTCGTGCAGGCCCGCACGGTGTTCGAATGGGGTCCGGCACCGAAGCCGTCCGAGGCCCGGTCGCGGGGCAGCGCGAAGTCCGGAGGGAGGTCGGGCGGGAGGCCGCCCGGCGCCACGACCCCGAAGCCGGCACCGACGGTGCCGGCGACCAGCTGACAGGACGCCACGCCGATGAACTCAGAGATGATGGAGGCGCTCGAGAACATCGAGCGCGAGAAGGGGATCTCGGTCGAGATCATGCTCGAGGCGTTGGCCAACGCGCTCGTCACCGCCTACAAGCGCATGCCCGACTCCGCGGAGGAGGCGCTCGTCGAGATCGACGTCGAGACCGGCGACATCCGCGTCATCGCCCAGGAGCTCGACGAGGAGGGCAACGTCGTCCGCGAGTGGGACGACACGCCGAGCGACTTCGGTCGCATCGCGGCGCAGACCGCGAAGCAAGTGATCCTCCAGCGCATCCGCGACGCCGAACGCGAGATGAAGTACGAGGAGTACGCCGGTCGTGAGGGTGACATCGTCACC
>BTUT01000712.1:0-1440 GCA_045862935.1 Acidimicrobiia bacterium | reverse complement strand
TCTCCCCCGACCAGCTCGAGATCGAGCTGGACTGGATCGACGAGCACGTGGGCGACAAGCCCTACGGCGTCGACATCGTGATGCCCGCGAAGTACGTGGGCCAGGGCGGTGGCTCCGAAGCGAGCCTCGAGCACCTCGGTGACCTCATCCCCGCCGAGCACCGCGCGTTCGCCGACCGGATCCTCGCCGAGCACGACATCCCCGAGCTGCCACCCGACCTCCACTTCGGCACGCTCAAGGCCGCGGGGCTCAACGTCGACCTGGAGGGGCCCGGCCAGGTCGACGTGTCGCTCGCGCACCCGAAGGTGAGGATGTTGGTGAACGCTCTCGGACCCGTGCCGCCCGACGTCGTGGCGCGGGCCCACCACCAGGGCTTGCTCGTCGGCGCGCTCGTGGGGGCCCGCCAGCACGCGGAGCGCCAGGTCGCGGTGGGGGTGGACGTGATCGTCGCCCAGGGCACCGAGGCCGGGGGGCACTGCGGAGAGATCAGCACGATGGTCCTCGTGCCCGAGGTGGTGGATGCCGTCGGCCCCGAGGTGCCGGTCCTCGCGGCGGGCGGCATCGGCACGGGACGTCAGATCACCGCGGCGCTCGCCCTCGGGGCGCAGGGAGTGTGGACGGGCTCGATCTGGCTCACGGTGGCCGAGGCGGACACGTCGCCGGTCGTGGTCGAGAACCTCCTCGCGGCGACCTCGCGCGACACCGTGCGGGCCCGGGTCATGACGGGCAAGCCCGCGCGCCAGCTGCGGTCGGCGTGGACGGAGGCGTGGGACCGGCCCGATGCCCCTGCGCCGCTCCCGATGCCGCTCCAGGGGATCCTCTACAGCGAGGCGGCCCGACGGTTCAACCGCGTGCAGAACAAGGAGCTCTCGGGGTTCCCCGTCGGGCAGATCGTCGGCCGGATGAACGTCGTGCGCCCGGTCAAGGACGTCATGCTCGATCTCGTCGAGGAGTGGGTCGACACGACCGAGCGCCTCACCGAGCTCGCGCGGTCCGCGGAGGAGGGATGACCGCGCTCGACCAGTCCGACGCGGGCCACGACCTCCTGGCCGCAGCGCGCGCGCTGCGCCCGCTCATCGAGGAGCACGCGTCGTCGGACGACACGCCCGTCGCACCCGAGGTGGTCGCCGCGCTGCGCGAGTCGGGGCTCTACGGCGCGCTGACCCCCGGGGACGCGGGCGGCTACGAGCTCTCCCTCGACGAGACCCTCGACATCGTGGAGGAGCTGGCGTACGCCGACGGCTCGACCGCGTGGTGCTACATGGCCTGTGCCACCTCGACGGCCTTCTTCGGCGCGTGGGCCGGCGACGCCTTCGTGAAGGACTGGTTCCGCTCCGGTGTGCCCCTCGTGGCGGGCCAGCTCGCACCCAATGGCACCGGGACCGCGGTCGACGGCGGCTACCGGGTCAGCGGGCGCAAGGCGCCGGCCAGCGGCGCCCC
>BTUT01000711.1:0-1442 GCA_045862935.1 Acidimicrobiia bacterium | reverse complement strand
ATCCCCTTCTACACCGGCCTCTTCGGCTGGGAGGCGATGGCCGCCGGGCCGCCCGAGGAGGCCGGTGGCTACGGCCTCTTCATGAAGGGCGACCGCGCGATCGCCGGCTACGGACCGCAGGCGAACCCGGGTCCACCGGTGTGGTCGTCGTACGTCACGGTCGCGAACGCCGACGCCGCGGCGAGCGTGATCACCGCCGCGGGCGGGACCGTGGTGGTGCCGCCGATGGACGTGCTCACGGCGGGGCGCATGGCCGTCTGCCAAGACCCCCAGGGCGGCGCCTTCTCGATCTGGGAGCCCCGCGACCACATCGGCGCGCACGTGGTGAACGAGCCGGGCGCGTTCTGCTGGAACGAGCTGCACAGTCGCGACCTCGACGCGAGCATGGGCTTCTACCGCGAGGTGTTCGGCTGGGACGCCCAGACGCATCCCGCCGGCGCCCACGGGGGCGCGTACACGGAGTTCCTGCTCGGTGGCGTGGCCATCGCCGGCGCGATGCCCATGCCCCCGATGGTGCCCGCCGACGCCCCGACGTACTGGCTGGTGTACTTCGCCGTCGACGGCTGCGACACGTCCGCGGCCAAGGCCCAGAGCCTCGGCGCCACCGTGCTGGTCCCGGGGACGGACTCGCCGGCCGGGAGGTTCGCGGTGCTCATGGACCCCCAGGGCGCGACCTTCGCGATCGTCGACCTCGGGTCCGGAGAGCATCCTCCGCCCGCATAGCCCGGGCATCGGGTGTGGCGTGTGCGCCTCGTGTGGCAGGTGTGCAGGGACCGCGACCACACTGGAGATGTGGAGGGCGCACGGTCGGGTCGACGTGGCCGACGCGGCCCGCGAGGCGCGCTGGCGGGAGTGCTGGTCGTGGCCGCGGTGCTGGTGGGCGGGTTGGCGGCGCTCGCCCAGGGCCGCGCGGGCGGCAAGGGCGGTGACGTCGGGGCCGCTGCGCCACCGCGTCGTCCGGTGGACGTCACGGTCAACGGAGTCGCGGTGCGGATGCCACCGCATCAGGCAACGGTGGTCCACGCCCTGGAGGCGACCGGTGAGATGCCGCGCGACGGAGCGCTCCGGGCGGTCGTCTCCGGCGCCGTGCTCGATCCGTACTTCGACCGGGCCGAGGTGCTCGTCGACGGGCTGCCGGTGTCGATGGACGCGCGTCTCTCGCGCGCCGATCGCGTCGAGGTCCGCCACGGCGCCGATCGCGTCGAGGACACCGCGGTGCGTGAGGTCCCGCTCGCGTACCTGAACCAGGACAAGGTCGGGCAGCCCGGCTGGCTCGCCGGCAGCGAAGGCCTCGCGGAGGAGGTGTACGGCGTCACGAGCGGAGAGGTCGTGTCGCGACGCGTGCTGCGAGAGCCGGTGGCCGCGCGGGAGATCGCGAGGCCGGCCTCCGTGTCGGCGGGCACGCGCGTGTTCCTCACCTTCGACGACGGTCCCGATCCCAC
>BTUT01000710.1:0-1444 GCA_045862935.1 Acidimicrobiia bacterium | reverse complement strand
GCCCTCCACCGACGCGGAGCTCGTCGAGCTCGTCGACACCTTCGCCACGCAGCTCGCCGCGCTCGGTGTGGGACGCGACAGCGTCGTCGCGCTCGCGCTTCCCGACGGACCCGACCTCGCGGTCGCGTTCCTCGCCACGAGCGGCATGACCGCCTGCGCGCCGCTCGCACCCCACCGTCCCCAACCCGAGCACACGCGTGACTGAGCGCGGGCTGGCAGTCGGTCGAGGTGCCCGGGAGCCACGACTCGATGATCGGCGAACCGTACGTCCACGTGCTCGCCGCGCGCCTCGACGAGTGCCTCCGCGAGGTCGCGCGCTAGCGCAAGCGTCCGACGACGGCCCTGCGGAGCCGGTTCGCGCCACGGTGGGCTGCCGCGGCTCGAGCGGCGAGCTCGGGGAAGGCCGCGCGCACACCGTCCTTGACCCGCGCGCTGCGAATCCGCGCCTTGAGGGTCGACACCCACGGCTCGTCCACCCCTGCATCCTCGGCGGCACGAACGAGGACCGAGCCCTCTTGGAGGGAGTACGGGTTCCTCGGGCACGTGCGAGCCCAGCGGTGGATCTCGGCAGCCGACGGGGCTCGATCGAAGCACGAGGGCTCGACGCCGATGACCCGGAACGCCGCGAGCGTCATCATGCACTTGTGGCACGTCCCGCAATTGCGGTCGTGGCGCGGGTCCTCGAGGCACACCCGCAACGACGTCATGGCCTCGGGCCACGTGGCCAAGCGCTGCAGCTTCTCGAACCGGTTGTAGCGCGCCCCGTCGTGCTCGATCGCGAACGCGCCACCACCGAGGCGCCAGTCGCTGACCGCGCTCGAGTTCATCGGCACCACGAGGTCGCGGTAGGCGGCGGTGGACGGGATCAACCCCGCACCGAAGCCCCCGCCGAGCACGTGCAAAGCCCCGGCGACACCCATCCCGGTGTAGTGACCGGTCGGGGGCTGGAGCTCCCAGGCGTTGGTTGCCACGACGACGTGCTCGAGCCCCAGGGAATCCGTCATCCGCCGAGCCCGCTGCGCTGCCCCGGCGAACCCGCGCGGATCCGCCAGCGGGATGTCGATGCCGCGCACCATCATGGCGCCCCGCAACGGGGGAACGACCCCGCCGTCGCCGCGCACGTGCCACCACGCGCTGAACGCGGAGTCAGCACCGCCCGAGAACGCGACGACCCGATCGGGTGGCGGCCGCTCGACGATCGCATCACCGTCGATCGCAACCGGCTCGTAGTCCCACCAAGCGCTCCAGATCCGCTGGAACTCGTCGAGGTTGCGGAGCAGCCCGGCGTCCACCGCGGCCCCACGCACCACGAGATCGCGGCGCTCGATCAGCGCGAGGAGCAGCGACGCGACCACGAACGGATCGGCTCGGTCGGTCGTGAGCGACGCGCGTGCGGCATCGACCTCGAACCAGAGCTCGCGCTCCCCGAGGTCCGGTGATCGCA
>BTUT01000709.1:0-1447 GCA_045862935.1 Acidimicrobiia bacterium | reverse complement strand
TCGAGGAGCGCGCGCAGCGCGCCCGGACGGCCCAGCGCACGGTCGGCGCGTGCGACCAGGCGATCGGGCACCGCACCGGTCCAGCGAAGGGGCTGGTCCGGACGGTCCCGCACGAACACCGGCTCACAGGTGAACCCGTCGCTCATCGCCGGGAGCACCGCGGTGATCTCGGTGACCAGGCGCCGGGCGCCTTCGTGGCCGGCACCCGGCTCGATCCGCTCCACGTGCACCGCGAGGTCCAGGGCCGACGAGAACACCCGCTGGACCACGCGCTCGGTGACGTTCTCACCCGCCATCAGCGCGGCGTTCACCAGCGCGTGCAGCGCTTCCGGCGCGCTGTTCGCATGGACCGTGCAGAGGAACCCGCAGCCCGCGTTCACCGCCCGGGTCAGCTCGAAGGCCTCTGCACCGCGCACCTCGCCGACCACGATCCGGTCGGGTCGCATCGCGAGCACGAACTTCACGAGCTGGCGCAGCGTGATCTCGCTGCTGCCGTCGAGCGCGGGTGGCCGGGTCTCGTAGTAGGCACCGTGGGAGAACGGCACCGACAGCTCACGGATCTCCTCGCACGCGCGCACGCAGTGCTCCGGCGGCGCGGCCGCCAGGAGCGCGGCGAGGAGCGTGGTCTTCCCGGCACCGGGCTCCCCCGAGACGGCGACGCGGCTCCGGAAGCGCATCGTCGCGGCGAGGAACGCGGCTGCGGCACCATCGAGCGACCCTCGGGCCACGAGCTCGCGGAGGGTGACCGAGCGCACGATGTACCGGCGCATCGTGACGGACAGCGCGTCGGCGACCGGGGGGATCGCCGCGGTCAACCGCGCGCCGCCGCCGAGCACCCGCGCCTGGACCAACGGCGACGTCGCGTTGAGCTGCCGGTCGGTCCTCGCGAGCAGCTGCTCGACCGCCCGGCGGTTCTCGTCCTCGCTCGTGGGGGTCACGAAGCCGCGGAGGCGGCCGCGGTGGTCGAGGTAGGAGACGCGCGCGCCCTCGATGAAGATCTCCTCGACGTCGTCGCGCGCGAGGAGCTCCGAGAGCGGCCCGAGGTCGGTGACCGCCCGGACGAGCCGCTCGACCATCGCGGACGGGTCGTGCAACGGCGGGTGCTCCCCACGACGCGCGAGTCGCTGGTACTCGTCGACGGCCCGCACGACCTCGTCCCTCACCCGATGGCTCTCGGACCCGTCGGACCACTGCTCACCGTCCAGGCCGGCGATGACCTCACGGCGGATGCGCTCGTAGGCGTCGGTCGACACCGCTCAGGCCTCTTCGACCACGTGCACGCCCGGGTCGCGAGCCTCGAGCACGCGACCGAGCAGCACGTCGATCGAGCGGGTGAAGGGTCCGCGCTCGACCAGGGACGCCGACCACGCCGCGTCCTCGACCCGCCCGTCGTCCGGCGTGAACGTGACGCTCGCGAGCCGCAGCTCACGCTGCAGCAGGCCGGCCA
>BTUT01000708.1:0-1451 GCA_045862935.1 Acidimicrobiia bacterium | reverse complement strand
CGGCAAGGTCGCGATCGTCACCGGCGCGGCGTCCGGCATCGGCGCGGCGAGCGTGCGCCATCTCGCCGCGCTCGGCGCGCGCGTGGTCGCCGTCGACCTCGCCGCGCTCGGCGCGCAGGAGATCGCCGACGAGGTCGGCGGCACGAGCGCGGTGCTCGACGTCGCCGACCCCGCGGCGTGGGACCAGCTCGTCGACGACGTGACCCGCGAGTACGGCGGCATCGATCTCGCACACCTGAACGCGGGGGTGGTCACGACCCGCCACCCGTACGCGGTGCTCGACGTCGGTCTCGCTCAGTACCGGCGGGTGATGGGTGTGAACCTCGACGGGGTGCTGCTCGGGGTCCTCGCCCTCGCGCCCGTCATGTCCCGCCGGGGCGGGGGCGCGATCGTGGCGACCGCGTCGCTCGCCGGCCTGGGCCCGTACTACGACGACCCGTTCTACGCCGCGACGAAGCACGCGATCGTGGGCTTCGTGCGCAGCGCCGCACCGCAGCTCGCCGCCGACGGAGTGCGGCTCCACGCGATCTGTCCCGGCGGTGTGCAGACCGCGCTCACCGACGACGACTTCATCAAGCAGCGCCTCGCGGAGAGCGACCGCCCGATCCTCGACCCGAGCGAGGTCGCGGTCGCGGTCGCCGACATGCTCGCCTCGCCCGACGCCGGGCTGATCCGCACCATCATCAAGGGTCGGGGCGTGGAGGATCACGAGCTCCGCAGCGCCCTCATGCCCCCGCCCACCACGTGAGCCGTCCCGCCCACGATCGACCTCACAAGGTGATCACGGTCGTGCAGGGCACCGTCGGCGACGCCGTGCCCGCGGTCGACGGCCTGCGCGCGTGGTCGGTCCACCGGCCGCACCCCAGCGAGCCGAGCTCGCACCCGCCCGAGGTCGGGGGTGTCGTCATGGCGTGGTTCGACCCGGGCGCTCCGGCCCCCGTCGGGGGCGAGCCGGCGACCTGGTTCGACGCGCCGGTGCACGCGTACCTCGTCGACGAGCGCGTCCAGATGGAATGGGGCCGCGACTGGCCCGACGGCGAGCCGACCCCGGCGATCGAGCAGTGCTCGTTCGTTCGCCGGCTCCCCGAACTCTCCCGCGCCGAGTTCGCGTCCCACTGGGACGCGCGGCACGCGCCGCTGGTACCCGTTCACCATCCCGGGGTGGCGCGCTACGTGCAGAACGTCGTCGTCGACGCGCTCAGCCCCGACGCACCCGAGGTCGACGGGATCGCCCAGCTCTACTTCCGCACCGCGCACGACCTGCACGAGCGCTTCTACGACTCGCCGGCGGGGAAGCAGCTCGTGGGCGAGGACGTCGCCCGGTTCATCGATCGCCCACAGGGGTGGCGCCTCACCGCGCAGGAGACCTGGATCCGCTCATGACCCTACCCGCCGATCCGCGCACCACCTACGACGCGACCGATCCCGTCGAGGATGCGCCGCTCGCGCAC
>BTUT01000707.1:0-1454 GCA_045862935.1 Acidimicrobiia bacterium | reverse complement strand
GTGCGGTCGATCCCGACGAGGTCGCGATCGTCAAGGGCGATGCGCGCATGGCGCGTGTCGTGGAGCGCGCGCTGCGAGATCGCCAGCACACGCTTCCTCGCGACGTCACCTTCCTCCTCGACGACGTGCTGCTCCGGCTCACGCGTCGCGACTCGCGCCGGGTCATCGAGCGCGCCCGTCGCCGGCGCGGCACGCACAACGAGCAGCGCCCGTACGTGGTGCGCCAGGTCGTCGATCTGCTCGCGGCGCAGTACCGGCGAGCCCTCGGTGCCGGCGCGCCGGACGATCCCGACTGGGACCGCGAGGTCGCCTCGCGCATCCGGCGGATCCCGGAGGTCCGCGCGGCGCTCGAGCGCATGTGGCCCGTGCTGAGCGGCGCCGAGCTGATCCACGATCTGTTCAGCTTCGATGCGCTCGTGCGGTCGGCCGCGGACGGCGTGCTCAAGCGCGACGAGCAGCGGGGGCTCGTCCGGCCCCGGTCCGCGGACGTCCGTGAGGTCGCGTGGACCGAAGCGGACCTCGCGCTCGTCGACGAGGCCGACGCGCTGCTCGGATCCCCGGAGGCGGCGCGGCCCCGGCGAGCCCGGGCGCGTCGGGCCACGTTCGACGACGCGGCGTTCCGGACGGTCTCCGAGCTCGGGGTCGGCGGCTTCCTCACGGCGGCCCAGCTCGCCGAGCGCTACGCGGGCGGCCCTTCCGCGCCGTCTCCCGACGTGGGTGAGCCCCGCACCTTCGGGCACGTCCTGATCGACGAGGCCCAGGACCTCTCGCCGATGCAGTGGCGGATGGTCGCCCGGCGCTGCCCCTCGGGGTCGATGACGCTGGTCGGCGACTTCGGTCAGGCCAGCCGCGCGGGGTCGGCCTCCGGCTGGGACGAGGTCCTGTCCCTCCTGCCGACGCATGCGGGGGCGCGCCACGTCGAGCTGAGCGTCAACTACCGAACGCCCCTCGAGATCATGGCGGTCGCATCCCGGGTGCTCGCCGTCGCGGCACCCGACGTCGCGGCACCGGAGTCGGTTCGGGCGGTCGGACGGCCCCCGGAGCTCGTGGCGACCTCGCCCGAACACGTCGTGGAGCAGGCCGCGTCGTGCGCCCGCCGGGCCGTGGCTCGTGACGGCACGAGGGCGGTGATCGCACCGCCGGAGCGCCACGCCGACATCGTGGCCGCACTCGCCGATGTCGAGGCGCAAGCGGGCATCGCCGCGATCGACGCGCCGATCGCGGTCCTCGGGCCGGTCGAGGCGAAGGGCCTCGAGTTCGACGAGGTGATCGTGGTGGAGCCCGCCGACCTCGTTGCGCCCGACCGGCGGGGCCTGCGGCTGCTCTACGTCACCCTCACCCGGGCAACCCAGCGCCTCACCGTGGTGCACGCGTCGCCGTTGCCCGAGGCGCTGCAGTCCGGGGCAGCCTTCTCCCACCCGGCCGATCACGAAGGAGCGCTCCGTTGACCAGAA
>BTUT01000706.1:0-1454 GCA_045862935.1 Acidimicrobiia bacterium | reverse complement strand
CTCCCGGTGCTTGCCCGCGTGGGGCTCGATGAGCGTGAACAGGACGAGGCCGATGTGGGCCGGCGGCTCCAGCACGCTCATGCGTCCACGCCCGGGTTCCAGATGATCACGTCGTCGACGGGCTTGCGGGGCGACGGGCGGAAGTCGTCACCGGTCGTGTACGCGACCGGGACGAGGGCGACCTGGAACCAGTCGCGCGGGATGCCGAGGAGGTCGGCGACGTCGGCCTGGCGCAGCTGGTGCGCGGTGGTGAGCGTGGAGCCGAGACCGCGGGAGCGCAGCGCGAGCTGGAAGCTCCACACCGCCGGGAGGACCGACGCGAACATCCCCGCGTCCATGTGGGTCGACAGACCGAGCGGACCGGGATCGGGGAGCAGCGTCTGGTAGCGCGCGAGGGCCCGAGGCACGTCGTAGCAGGGGAGCACGAGCACCGGGACCTCGTGGAGCCGCTCGGCGAGGGCGAGGATGGAGCGGGAGATCCGCGCGCCGGCCACGTCACCCGCCGCCTCCTTCACCGCGAGCATCTGGGAGACCCGCGGCACGAGGACGTCGCGGTACACCTCCGCGACGCGCGCCTTCCGGGCGGGATCGTCGAGCACCACCCAGTGCCACTCCTGCGCGTTGGAGGCGTTGGGCGCGTGGCACGCGAGGCGGATGCACTCGCGGATCAGGTCCTGCGGGACGGGCCGGGTGAGGTCGAGGCGGTTGCGAACCGCCTTGGTCGTGGTGAGCAGCCGGTCGACCGTGTCGAGGTCGAACCCCGCCGCGCCCGGATCGATCGTGCTCACGTGTAGCCGTAGCCGCCGTCCATCCCGCCACCCGGGAGGCCCGGCTCGATGCGTCCCGAGATCATGCCGCCGTCCACGACCAGCTCGGCCCCGGTGATGTACGACGCCGCGTCGCTGGCGAGGAACAGCACCGCCTGGGCGATCTCGTCGGGTGCGCCGATCCGCGCGATGGGCTGGAACTGGTACGGCATGGTCTCCATCTCCTCGAGACCGGTCGGGTTGCCCATCGGCGTGTTCACGCCGCCGGGGTGCACCGAGTTGACCCGGATCCCGAAGCGCCCGAGCTCCATCGCGGCGACCTTCGTCATGCCGCGGATGGCCCACTTCGACGCGGCGTAGGAGACGAGACCGTTGGAGCCACGCATGCCGTCGACGGACGAGATGTTCACGATGACGCCCCCGCCCTGGTCGCGCAACGGCGCGATCGACGCCTGCATCCCGAGGAAGCACCCGACCTGGTTCACGGTGATGACCCTCAGGTAGTCGGCGAGCGCGGTGTCCTCGATCGCCGCCGGCATCACGATGCCCGCGTTGTTCACGAGGACGGAGTACCGCCCGAGCCCCTGCGCGGTGGTGATGGCGTTCGCCCAGTCGGCCTCCTGGCTCACGTCGAGGTGGACGGAGGTCGCGCTGCCACCGATGTCGGCCGCGACGGCCGCGCCCGCC
>BTUT01000705.1:0-1455 GCA_045862935.1 Acidimicrobiia bacterium | reverse complement strand
ACATCCCGCACCTGCCCGCCGCGGGCGAGGTCGTGATCTTCGACCGCAGCTGGTACAACCGCGCCGGCGTCGAGCGCGTGATGCGATTCGCGACCGACCAGCAGGTGGCGAGGTTCCTCGAGATGGTCCCCGCGGTCGAGAAGGCGATGGTCGACTCGGGGATCCTCATCGTGAAGTACTGGCTCGAGGTGAGCCCCGACGAGCAGACCCGCCGGCTCGAGAGCCGGATCGACGACCCCCGCAAGGTCTGGAAGCTCTCCGAGCTCGATCTCCTGTCGTACACGCGCTGGGACGACTACTCCCGCGCCCGGGACGACATGATCCGGCTCACCGATTCGGAGTGGGCCCCGTGGTTCGTCGCGCGCTCCGACGACAAGAAGCGCGCCCGCCTCAACGTGATCACCCACCTCCTGGGCCAGGTGCCGTACGAGCCGCTGCGTCGCAAGCCCGTCGCGCTCCCGCAACGGACGATCCGCGACCCGGCCGCCGAGCCACCCGTCCCCCTGCGGTTCATCCCCACGCCGTTCTGAGGGAACCGCCGCGGCGCGCTCGACGGTGTGCGCGCCCCCGCCTCCAGTAGCCCCGCGCGGCTCAGGCCGGGGCGTAGACGACCGCGATGGTGCCGCCCTCGCGCAGCAACGTGAGGTTGGAGCCGTCGAGCGAGAACGAGCGGGCGAGCTCGAGTGCTGCGAGGTAGTCGGACTCCTGCTTGCCGGCCGCCGCGTCGACGCACGCGCGGCGCGTGGTTCTCAACGGCCCGATGGTGATCGATCGGCCATCGACCTCGTAGGACCCCGAGTACTCGTTGCAGCCGGTGCTCCCGGAGACGGTGCCGTCTTCGAAGCGAGCCGTGATGGTGGTCCCGGTGATCACCGACACCACTGCGTCGGACCGGTAGTAGCTGATCACCTCCCACGAACCCGCGATCGCCTCCTCGGGGTCGAGGGCCCCGAACACGAGCGCGCCACCCGAGCCGGACGGCGTCAGCGTGAGCCGGTCGCCGGCGATGGCGAACGAGCGCACCCGCTCGAGGCGGGCCAGGTACTCGTCCTCGACGGTGCTCGCCGGCGGCTCGCACGCCATGCGGGTGCCAGCGACGGGCGAGAGCGTCAGCGAGCGGCCCCGCACCTCGTAGGCCGCCGAGTACCGGTTGCAGCCCGAGTGACCGCTCACCCGGCCGCCGTCGAAGACGGCGGTCACCCGGATGGAGGTCGCGGTGGTGGCGAACCCGCTCGCCCGCTGATCCAGCACCCAGGTCGGGCCCTCCAGCGGAGCCCGTCCGCTCCCGTCCCCTCGAGGCGTGCCGCCGCCGGCGTCACCGCCCGAGTCGCCACACGCCGACAGCACGACCGATCCGACCACCAGGAGCACGAGGAACGCAAGGAGTCGGCGCACCCGGTGCATAGTAAGCATGGCGGGATGGCGCCTCCGGTCACCCTCGACCTGATCCGCGAA
>BTUT01000704.1:0-1460 GCA_045862935.1 Acidimicrobiia bacterium | reverse complement strand
GTCCTGTCGGGCGTGCGTGAGCGGCTGCCGGAGACGGGTCGGCCGTACGTCGCCTTCGTGGATGCGTCGGGCGGACGGCATGACCGTTTTGCCGTGGCGGTCGCGAGTGCAGACCCGGACGGCCGTGCTGTGCTGGACGCGGTGTGGACGTGGTCCCCGCCCTTTGACCCGTTGGCCGTGGTGCGCGAGGTGTGCGACCGCCTGCGGCCCTACCGCGTGGGCACCGTCACGGGCGACCGCTACGGGAGCGGGTTTGTCACGGAGGCGTTCACGGCGGGCGGGCTGCGGTACCTCGCGAGCGACCGGGACCGCAGCCGCGTCTACCTCGACACGTTGCCGCTGGTGAACGCCGGGCAAGTGCGGCTGTTGGACCGGCCGGACCTCTTGCGTGAACTGCGGGGCTTGGAACGGCGCGTGACGCGGAACGGCCGCGAGTCGGTGGACCACGTGCGCGGGTCGCACGACGACGCCGCCAACGCCGCGTGTGGGGCCGTGGTGCTGGCGCGTGCGCTCGTGGCCCCGACGCGGACGGGCATGTTCGACGTCTTCACGGGCCGTCCGGTTGAGCCGTGGTGGCCGACCGACGAATACGACCATCCTGACCTGTTCCAGTGACCACCGAAAGGACGGACCGATGTCGAATGTGAGCACGCCGCGAACGCAGTACCGCGCGATGGCCCAGCGGTGGGTCCGGTGTCGCGATGTCATCGCCGGCGACGCCGTGGTGAAGATGAAGCCGCGCGACTACCTGCCGTGTCCGAGCGGCATGGACCGCGCGACGTTCGCGGCCTATGCGGCGCGGCCGAGTCTGTTCCCGGCCGCGGGGCGCACCGTCGCCGCGTTGACCGGCGTGCTGACGCAGCGGGCCCCGTCGGTGGTCGGGATAGACGACGGGCTGCGGGCGCAGTTGGCGGACCTCACGGGGGCGGACGGCAGTCTCGGGGACGTGCTGGCGTGGCTCGTGCGGGACCTGCTCACGGTGGGGCGGGCCGCGGTGTTGGTGGACTTGCCCAGCCACGACGGCTACGCCTCGCCCTACTGGGTGCCCCTCGTCGCGGAGTCGCTGATCAACTGGCGCACGGGGCCGGTCGGCGATGACCCGTCCGCGTTGGTGCAAGCCGTCATCCGGGAGGACACCACGGTCCAGACGCCGGACGGCTTCGGGCACCAGCCCGTGACGCGGTATCGGGAACTGGCGCTCATCGACGGCGAGTATCGCGTCCGGGTCTGGGCGCCGTCGGACGTGACGCTGGTGCGCGACACGAGCCGCACGCCGTACCTCGCGGGCGAGTGGATCGTGCCGACGCGACGCGGGACCCCGTTGCCGTTCCTGCCGCTGGTCATCGTCGGACCGCGGGGGCTGAGTCCTGACGTGGACAGCCCGCCCTTGGAAGACCTCGTGTCGCTGGTGCTCTCGCACTTCGCGAACGCGGCCGACTTGGAACATGGGCTGCACTACA
>BTUT01000703.1:0-1464 GCA_045862935.1 Acidimicrobiia bacterium | reverse complement strand
ATGAGCACCGTGAGCGCCGCGGCCACGTCGGTCGTGATGGCCAGCTGCGCGTCGGTCCGGCTCGCGCTCGGGTACCACACGACGCGGTACGGGGTCCAGTCCGCTGCGAGGTCGGTGATGGTCAGCGTGGCGCGGTCGCTGCTCGTGCCCTCGGAGCCCAGGATGAGCCGGGCGCGCGTCGGGCCGGACACCCACTTGAGCCACACGAGCCCGACGTACGCGGTGCCGTACGTGCTCTCCTGCCAGAAGCGGGTCGAGCCCAGGTCGAAGTTGACGCCGCTGTTGACGGTGGTCGTGGTGACGAGCGAGCCGGACGCGGATCCCGAGTGGTCGTCGGTCGTGATGCGCGTGATGGACGTGGCCGCGGCGTTGATGCCCGCCGACACGGACCAGCCGGTCGTGTTCGTCTCGAAGCCCGGGTTGGTCACCCAGTCGAAGGCGGCCGGACGGAACAGGACGCGCACGTGGGGGAGCGGCGTCGTCTCGACGGTGGTCATCCGAGGCGACGCTGCCAGTAGCGTTCCATCTCGGGTCCGATGGACGCCATGAACCGCTGCGCCTCGGCAGGGCTCGCGGTGGAGTAGCCGGGGGCGTAGACGAACGTCGCGCCCAGCCCCTTCGTGGACGGCACGATCGTGCCGCCCGTGTTGGGCACGAACACCTCGGCGCGGTCCTCGCCGACGATGTACGCCTGGTTGGCGCTCACCGGGCCGCCACCAGCACGCCGCGCGGGGCGCGAGCCCCATGCGCTACCGGCGAGCCCGCCGAGCAGCGTGGCCCCGGGGCCGGTCACGCCGCTGTCGTCCACGAACATCGAGACGCGCACCCGGAACCGCTGCATCCGCAGCTCGCGCAGCTTGGCCCTGTAGTCCTTCACGAACTGGGACGCCTCGGCGTAGGCCTCCTCGTTCCCCTCGCGGAGCGCCTTGTTCATGCGCTTGGTGGCCTGCCGGATGGCGGTCTGGTACGTCTTCTCCAGCTTCTGGTCACGGAACGGATGCTCGAGCGCGTCGTTGATGTCGCGCATCCGGTCGCGGATCTCCTTGCGCGTGTCCTTGAGCGTGGTCCGGCTGATGTCCACGAGCGACGCGAGGGATTCCTCGGTCTGGTCAACGGCGCGCTTCGTCGCGGTCGGGATGACGTCGATGACATCCTCGACCGTGGCCGGGTCGGGCAGGAACTCCTCGGGCTTCTCCTTGCGCAGGCTGCCCAGGTACTCGCCGAACGCGACGATGTCCTTGCCGCCGCGGCGGAACTCATCGGCCAGCCGGAACACCTGGACGCGCGTGTAGCCGAGCTCCTTGCCGAGGTCGTTGAACGTCCGCACCCACGGGTCGAGCGACGCGAAGTAGTCCTCGATGGCGGCGTTCTGGGCGCCCACGTTGAGGGTCACGATGTTGAGGATCGTGCCGAGCTCGTCGCTGTAGTCGCCGAGGGTCTTCACCATCCCGATGACATCGCGCA
>BTUT01000702.1:0-1464 GCA_045862935.1 Acidimicrobiia bacterium | reverse complement strand
GATCGCCGGGGCCACGGCGTACCTCACCGGCGGGCGGCTCTCGTGGGCGCTGACGAGGCGGGCAGCCCTGACCGGCGTGTGCTTCGGGGTCAGCATCATCGCGGGCTTCAGCTCGTTCCAGGAGACCTCGATCGCCAACGCGACGCTCATCCCCGCGCTCCAGCCGGCCCTGGTCCTCGTCCTCGCGTCCCGCCTGTTCGGCGAGCGGCGGACGCGCACCGAAGTGATCTGGGCGCTGGTCGCGTTCGTGGGGGTGAGCGCCGTCGTGCTCGGTGCGCAGGGAGACGGGGCGTCGCTCTACGGTGACCTGCTCGCGGTGGTCAACCTCGCGGTGTTCACCGCCTACTTCCTGCTCGCGAAGCACGCGCGTGCGGGCGACGTGCACTCGTGGTCGTTCCTCGCGGCGGTCTTCTGTGTGACCGCGCTCGTCGTCACGCCGTGGGCCGTCACCCTGGGGGGCGGCGTACGGTCGCTGTCGGGTGTCGACTGGCTCTACGTCCTCGCGCTCGTGCTGCTCCCCGGGATGGTCGGTCACGGTCTGATGACGTGGGCGCACCACTACGTCGACGTGTCGGTCACGTCGATGTTGACGCTCGCGAACCCGGTGATCTCGATCGTCGGTGCCTGGATCGTGTTCTCGGAGGGTCTCGCCCCCGTGCAGGCCGTCGGCACGGCGACGGTGCTGGTGGCCCTGGGGATCATCGTCCGGCACCAGCGCGGCGCGCAGCTCGTGGCGGCGGAGGCGTCGATCGGCGGTGACCTGCTCGACGGCGCGGGACGCGCGACCGAGGACCGCGACGACGACCTCGGATAGCCTCGGCGCTCATGGGCCTTCGCTTCGACGAGCAGTTCGTGAGCATCCCCCGTCTCGTGCTCGCCAACGCCGAGCGCTTCCCGGACCGGGAGGCGATCGTCGACGGCGACCGGCGGATCACCTACCCGGAGCTCGCCCACGAGATCGTCGGGTCGACCCGGGCCGCGATGGCCGCCGGGATCCGTCCGGGCGACCGCGCCGCGGTCTGGGCGCCCAACAGCGCGAAGTGGGTGATCGCCGCGCTCGGCGTGCTCGGTGCCGGCGGCGTGCTCGTCACCCTCAACACCCGGTTCAAGGGCTCGGAGGCGGCCTTCATCCTCGACAAGTCCGGTGCGCGGGTGCTGTTCACCGTGAACGGCTTCCTCGACGTGGACTACCCGGCGATGCTGCGCGACGCGCTCGCCGAGACCGGCGACGCGCTGCCCGAGCTCACCCAGATCGTGGTGCTCGACGGACCCCCAGGCCCCGACACGGCCCTCGGCGACTACGTCGCGGCTGGGGACCGCGTCCCCGAGGCCGACGCCCGCGCCCGCATCGACGCGATCACCGGGGACGACCTGGCCGACATCATGTTCACCTCCGGCACCACCGGGCGGCCCAAGGGGGTGATGTCGACCCACGCGCAGGACCTCCGGGTCTACGAGGTGTGG
>BTUT01000701.1:0-1465 GCA_045862935.1 Acidimicrobiia bacterium | reverse complement strand
TCCTGCGCGCCGCGCAGCGGCCGGTCGATGCCCGGCGAGGACACCTCCAGGGTGTAGGACACGTCGACGGCATCCTCGACGTCGAGCACGGTGCTCAGATCCTCGCTCACGCGCTGGCACTCGTCGATGCCGATGGCGCGCTCGGCGCGCTCCACCTCGACGCGCCCCTCGGCGTCGACCTCGGGCGGGCGGTCGATGAAGACCCGCAGCACCCATCCGACCGACTCGCGCCGCATCTGCAGCTCGAAGAGATCGAGTCCGTGACTGGCGACGACGCGCTCGGCGATAGGCCGAATGCGGCTCAGCTTCGCGTCAGCCGGCACGACGTGCGTTCCCCCCGACGGGCATCCCCCAGAAACCAAAAAAGTGGGCACCAGCCCACTGGCGGCTCCCCGATGTCAGGGAGCAACACGATAGCCTACCACATCTGACTGATCCCGCGACAGGCGCGTGCCTTGCGGGGTGTGCGGTGGGGCGTCTCGCGGCGACGATCGCGATCAGCGCGTGTCGGCGCCGAGCGGCCGCACCACCAGGTCGTAGCCGCGGGCGGCGACGATCTCCGCCTCCACCAGGCTGCCGGGCGGCAGCGCGGCCGGGTCGCACTCGGTGAAGTAGACCACCGGGTCGATGTCCGGTGCCTGGCACTCGAGCCGCCCGCACAGCACGAGGTCGTGCTCGGGTGCGGGGCCGTCCACGATCGCGCGCACGCGCTCGCCGCGGCGCCGGGCGTGCCGTCGCGTGACGATCTCGCGCTGCAGCTTCATGACGGCGTCCCGCCGCCGTGTCTTCTCCGGCGCCGGCACGTCGTCGTCGAGCGCCCAGGCCGCCGTGTCCTCCTCGTGGGAGTAGGTGAACACGCCCACGTGGTCGAACTCGATCTCGCGGACGAAGCCGAGCAGATCCTGGACGTCGGCGTCGGTCTCGCCGGGGAACCCGACGATGAAGGTCGTGCGCAGGCTGACGCCGGGCACCCGGTCGCGGATGCGACGCAGCAGCCGTGCGTACGACGTCCGGTCTCCCGGTCGCCGCATGCGCTCGAGCACCGGCCGGGCGCAGTGCTGGAGCGGGAGGTCGACGTAGCGGCACACCTTGGCCGAATCGGCCATCACGTCGAGCACGTCGTCGGTGATCGTCGTGGGGTAGAGGTAGAGCAGGCGGATCCATTCGAGCCCGGCGACGTCCGACAGGGCGCGCAGCAGCGGGGCCAGGGCGCCCTTCTCGCGGCGATCCACGCCGTAGAAGGTGGTGTCCTGCGAGACGAGGATGAGTTCCTTCACGCCCTGCGCCGCCAGCGCGTGCGCCTCGCGCACGATGTCGTCGGCGTCGCGGCTCCGGTACCGGCCGCGCAGCGTGGGAATGATGCAGAAGCTGCAGGCGTAGTCGCAGCCCTCGGCCACTTTCACGTACGCGAAGTGCCGCGGCGTCGCCAGCACGCGGGGCGTCGACGCCTCGTAGATGTAGGTCG
>BTUT01000700.1:0-1495 GCA_045862935.1 Acidimicrobiia bacterium | reverse complement strand
ACGACCGACGCGCACCTGGCGGCGCTGGCCATCGAGCACCAGTGCGAGTTGCACTCGAACGACGCGGACTTCTCCCGCTTCCCGGGGCTGCGCTGGCGCAACCCGCTCTGACTCGCCCGACCTGCGGTCGCGGCCCGACGCCTGGTGTCCTGGCGCGCCGCCCTACTTCTCCACGCCCGCCCGCTCGCCGAGCGCCCGCTGGAGCGCGTCGTGGCACCGCTCGCTGCAGCAGGCGAGCACCCAGCCCTCTTCCTCCTCGCCCTCCTCGTCCTCGTCGTCGTCTTCGTCGTCTTCGTCGTCCTCGTCGGGCTCGTCGTCTTCGTCGTAGCCTTCGACGACCCGTTCGAACTCGCCGGGGCGAACGGCGATGGCGAGGTGCTCGTCGTCGACTTCCACGGGCAGGGCGCGCGCGTCGGGATCCACCTCGTCCTCCTCGTCCGGCAGGTATGCCACCAGGCGCACCTCGTTGTCCTCGATGTGCTCACCACACCAGGCGCAGTGCTCCAGGGCGGCCTCCACGGCCTCGTCTTCCGACATCGGACCGATCGGTTCGTCCTCGTCCATGTCGGCCACCGCCTCGATCACCTCCACGTCGAACCACGACCGGAAGACGTGCGCGGTGCGTGTATCCGGCCACTTCCCTTCATCGTCGGACCAGCGGGCGAGTTCCGACTCGAAGATCTCGGCGGCCCGCGCGTCGATCAGGTCCGTGTCCGACGGCTCGTCATCGTCTTCCACGAGGGGGAACACGAGGTAGACGCCCGGATTGGTGCGCGCCTCCTCGATGGTGAACTTCGGTCCGTCGTCGCGGACGGCGTTGGCCCACTCCACATAGCGACCCTTGGCGCGGACGATGATGGCGACGCGGTTGAGAGGTTGCATGAGCCGAGCATACTCCGAGTGGGGACGCCCGTGCTCGCCAGGCCTCCGGCGCCCGCCGACATCAGGGTCCGGCCGGACCGCGTGCCGCGGCCGCGCCACCCGCCGCCGGACGCGCCAGGCGCGCCCGCGATATGCTGCTGTCGGCCTGCGGAGCGCCGCGATCCGATGCCCGATTTCTCGTGTGACGTCCTCATCGCCGGCGGCGGCATCGTCGGCCTCGCGACCGGCCTCGCGCTCGTGGAGCGATTCGGCGAGCGGCTGGTGATCGTGGAAGCCGAGCCGGCGATCGCGCGGCACCAGACCGGACACAACAGCGGCGTCATCCACTCGGGGCTCTACTATGCGCCCGGGTCCCACAAGGCGCGGCTGTGCGCCGATGGACGCGAGCGGCTCTACCGCTTCTGCGAGGAGCACGGCGTGCCGCACGAGCGATGCGGCAAGGTCGTCGTGGCGGCCAGCGAGGAGGAGCGGGGACGGCTCGGGGCGCTGCGGGCGCGCGGCGAGGCCAACGGCCTGCGGGATCTGCGCGTGCTCTCGGGTGACGAACTGCGCGAGATCGAGCCGCACGCGCGCGGCGTGGCGGCGCTGCACGTCGCCGAGACCGGGATCGTCA
>BTUT01000699.1:0-1497 GCA_045862935.1 Acidimicrobiia bacterium | reverse complement strand
CGGTGCGGCGACCCCGTGCCGGGCATCCGGGCAGGGGGGCCGCACGTCGGCAGGGACCGGAGATGCGTCCCCGTGCCGCGCATACGTGCAAAGGGGGCGCACGCCAACCGAGTACGGAGATGCGTCCTGAGAGCACGCAGACGCGGCTGTAGGACGCACGTCAGGGGTTCAGCGCGATGCGGAGCGTGAGGACGCCGTCGGTGAACGACCACGACGCGTCGCCGATGATGGCGAAGTCCATGAAGTCGACCTCGGCCTGCTTCATGAACTCCTCGCGCTGAGGCCCGGCGACCGGCGGGAGTGGCCGCTCGCGCACCGCTGCGGCGCGGTCCCGGAATCGTTGCAGCATGGCGTCCACGTCGAGCTCGTCGCCCATGGCGTCACGATACGACATCGGAGCCGTGCGTCAGCCCCCGTCCGTCAGCCCCATCCGCCAGCCGGTCACCGTCAGCCCAGACCGTCAGCCGTCGGCATCGAGTCCCGGGCCCCGCGCGACGAGGACGCGCTCGGTCCCGGTGAGGTCGCTGCGCACCTCGACGTCCACGTAGCCGGAGGCGACCGCCTCCTCGGCGACGCGGTGTGCCTGGTGGGGGGCGAGCTCCAGCACGAGGACTCCACGCGGCTCGAGCCACACGAACGCGTCGCGCAGCAGGGCCGAGAGGCACTCCAAACCGGTCTCCCCGCTCACCAGCGCGCCGTACGGCTCGTGCTCCGCCACCACGACGGGCAGCGACGCGTGCTCGGCCACCGAGACGTAGGGCGGATTGCTCACGACGAGCCGGAGTCCGCCGCGCAGCTCGATCGGCAGCGCGTCGAACCAGTCGCCCTGGAGCACGCGGACCCGAGTCGCCGCCGTGCCGAGGCTGGCGAGGTTGGCCCGGGCGACCGTGAGGGCCGCTTCGTCGACGTCGGTGGCCCACACCGCGGCGTCGGGGAGCTCGGCGGCGAGCGCCATCGCGATCGCACCGGATCCCGTGCCGAGGTCGGCGACCGCGTACTCGGTGAACGCTCCGCCCCAGGGGTCGGTTCGCCCGACGCGTGCACCGCGCTCGACCATCGCGTCGATCGCAACCTGCACGACGACCTCGGTCTCGGGACGCGGGATCAGCACCCGCGGGTCGACCATGAGGTCGAGACCGCGGAACGACCAGCTCCCCAGCACGTACTGCAGCGGCTCACCTCGCGCGCGCCGCACCACCATCGTCTCGACCTGGTGCCGGACGAGCGCGGGAACCGCCTCCCGCTCCGCCACGATCAGCTCGGCCTCGGTGCATCCCGACGCCTCGAGCAGCATCCAGCGTGCGTCGCTCGCCGCCGTCTCGCCCACCGTGGGCCCCAGGCGCGCCACGACCTCTTCGCGGAGCGCCCGCCACGTCACGGGCTCGCCGGCGCTCACGCCTCACCCAGCTGCTCGCGACGCTGCGCGGCGGCGAGCGCGTCGACGATCTCGTCGAGCGGCGCCTCCCCCGCCAGCACCTGCTCCAGGGCGTGCAGGGT
>BTUT01000698.1:0-1499 GCA_045862935.1 Acidimicrobiia bacterium | reverse complement strand
CCCTTGCGAATGATGATGTCCTTCACCCGACCGGTGATCCGCAGGTACCCGTCGGCGTCGATGGTTCCCAGGTCTCCGGTGCGGAACCAACCGTCGTGGAACGCGTCGGCGTCCAGGGACGCGTCGACGTAACCCGCCATGAGGAGCGCGCCGCGCACCTCGAGCTCGCCCTCGAGTCCCGGCGGGGCAACCCGTCCATCCCGGGTGACGACCCGGGCCTCCATGCCCGACACGACACGACCGACCGTGTGGGCGAGGTGCTCGTCGGTGTCGTCCGGATCGTTGAGCGCCAGGATGCTGCAGGTCTCGGTCATGCCGTAACCGTGCGCGCATCCGCGTCCACCGATCTCGTCGCGCACCTCGGCGTGCATCGCGGGAGGCATCGGTGCGCCGCCACCCACCATCATCCGCAACGCCGGCAGGATCGGCCTCTCGGGCCGGGCACGTTGCTCCTGGAGGTACGCGCGGTAGAACGCGGGGCCGCCGCCCACCACCGTCGCACCGTGGCGAGCGAACACGTCGACCGCCACCGGCGGGTCGAACGCCTCGAGCAGGATCAGGGCGAACCCGCGCGTGAGCGCCGCGCAGAGGTTGGTGAGGCCTCCGATGTGGGTGAACGGGAAGGCCACGCCATAGCGGTCGGTCGCGCGGTACCGCTGGGCTGCCGCCATCGCCGCCCCCGACGCCATCGCCGCCCGATCGCTGATGCGCGCGCCCTTCGGATCCGCGGTGGTCCCCGACGAGTAGAAGATCCACCGGATCGCCTCACCGTCGCGGGGCACGGGTGGCAGCGCTGCGGTCGCCTCGGCCGCCGGAGCGGCGACCGGCTCGGGAGTGCAGGGCACCACGGCGAACGTGCCCAGCTCGTGGCGCACCCGCTCCGCGAGCGCGTCGTAGTCGTAGCCGCGCCAGGTCCCGGGAACGCACAAGCGCCGCGCCCCGCTCTGGCGGAGCATGAACGTCAGCTCGCGCTCGCGGTGGATCGGCAGCACGGGAACCTGTGCCGCGCCGAGCCGCGCGAGTCCACCCATCAGCACGACGGTCTCGATGCGGGTCGGGAGCTGCCACGCGACGACGTCGTCCGGCCGCACCCCGAGCGCCGCGAACGTGGTGGCCGTCTCGACGACGGCGGCCGCGTAGTCGGCGAACGTGAGCACGCGGTCGTGCTCGTCGAACAGCATCGGCGCGTCGGGGGTGGCCGACGCCCGGGCGTCGATCAGGTGCGCGAGCGCCGGCGCTCGCAGGTCGGCGACGCCGCGCGTCATGCGGGACCCTCGACCTGGACCACCTCGCCCGCCAGGGCTCGGAACCGCTCGATCGCCTCTGGCGCATCGCGGTTGCGCGCCCACGGCATCACCACCACGCGCTCCACCCCGAGCTCGTCCATGCGCGCGAGGTCGACCTCCGTGGGGGCAGGATGCAGCACCGTGATACCGAACGGGCGGTCGGCGTCGAAGTCGGGGGCGCGCTCGTCGAGGAGCTGCGCTCGTGTTTGATGG
>BTUT01000697.1:0-1502 GCA_045862935.1 Acidimicrobiia bacterium | reverse complement strand
GGTGCTCTCCGGCGATCTCACACAGGCGATCGTGACCGAGCCGGTCAGCGATCGCCGGCTGAGCGTCGAGACGATCCTCGAGGAGGGACTCGTCGGGGTGGCCCCGGCGTCGCGTCCGCTGCCCCGCGATCGTGTGACCCTCGCGGACCTCAACGGGTTCGGTCTCGTGGTGCCCCCCACGGGCAACCCTCTCCGATCGGAGCTCGAAGCGGTGGCGGAGGCGCACGGCGTGGTGCTCGACACCGTGGTCGAGGTGGAGGGCATCCGGCTGATCGCCGACCTGGTGGCCGCGGGTGCGGGCGCGGCCGTCCTGCCGGAGACTGCGGTGCCCACCGGGATCGGTGGTGTGCGCGTCGTCGACATCGCCGGCATGCCGCCCCGGCGCCTCGGACTCGTGAACGCGCGCGAGGCCTACCTGTCCATCGCGGACCGAGCGGTGCGCGACGCGGCGCTGCGCATCATGGGCGCGCGCTTCGGCGACGTTCGCAGCGCTCGCCGGCACCCCTCGGCCATCGCCCGCGCCTCGGGCTCGAAACGGTCCACCCGGACCTCCCGGTCGCGGGCCTAGGCTGCGCGCGCCGGTTGGCCAAGGGAGGGTGCAGTGGCGGACGGTTCCCAGTCGGGGCGCTCGATCTCGACGAAGCAGATCATCGCTCTGGTCGCGGGCGTCATCGTGGTGGTGCTCGCGATCGCCAACTCGCAGAAGGTCAAGGTCGACTTCCTCGTCGGCAACGTGAGGTGGCCTCTGTTCATCGTGATCATCGGTTCGGCGGTGCTCGGGTGGGTCGTCGGCTGGTTCATGGGTCGCAGCCGCAGCTGATCGTCCTCGCCGCATCCACGAGACGCCGGGGCGACCTTCGTGGGGGTCGGCGCGCTGCTCAGGCGCTCCCGACTAGGAGCTGCGTACCCGCCACGGTGAGCGCTCGCGCCGGCCCGTGGCCCGCCAGCTCCAAGCGCACGATGCCGGCGGCCGGGGGATCGCCCACCTCGAAGCGGACGCAGCCTCCCCCCTCCCACGTGAGCTCGGCCGCGGCGTCGTGGTGCTCGACGACGGTGCCGCCGAGCGTGTCGCCGTAGAGCGCGATCGCGCCGTCGATCGCGGGGGTCTGCACGACCACCCGCTCGAGCACCGCTCGGTCGGTCGCCCGGGGCCGGGGATCGGGCCACCACCGGGGCTCGCCGTAGGGGCCGGCCGCGCACGCGCTCTCGAACAGCGCGGCGAACGAGCGGAACACCATCCCGCCCTCGGCGAGCTGGGCGACGGTGCCGTGGGCCTCGGCCGGGGTGAGGAAGGTCTCCTTCCAGCGGGGGGTGTCGACGAACCCCACTGGGTCGTACCCGCGGGCGAGGAGCCGGTCGCGTTCGGCCACGAGGTCGTCGACCTTGAACGTGAGGTGGTGGGGCCCGTCACCGTGGGCGCGGAGGAAGCGCTCGAGGAAGTCGAACTCGGACGCTCGCCAGGGTTCGATGAGCTCGACGGTCATGCCGTGGTCGGCGTCGCC
>BTUT01000696.1:549-1515 GCA_045862935.1 Acidimicrobiia bacterium | reverse complement strand
GCGCGCGCTCGGTGCCGACCGGTTCGAGGCTGCGGTGGAAGGTCGAGGCGAGGTTCGCGACCGTGAAGTGAACGCGTCCGTCGGCGGCGTCCGCGCTCGGACACGCGGTCGCCGCGTTGGCGGCCCACATCGCGCTCGCGCTGTAGACCGCGGCGAGGAGCTGTGGCGCCTCGCCGTGCGCGCGAGCGATCACACGCGCGTCGTCGCCTTCGAAGCCGAGCGTCCGCAGCACGTCGAGGCGCGGTCGCTCGAGCGGCGGCAGCACGAGCTGCGGCACCCCGAGCGCGCTCACCGCGGCCATCTTCGCGAGGCCCTCCTTGAGCGCGTCGCGCGGGCGGCTGATCTGACCTTCGTGCTTCTGGGAAGCGACGTTGCCGAACGAGAGCCCCGCGTAGTTGTGCGTGGGCCCCACGAGGCCGTCGAGCTGGTGCTCGCGCGTCGCCACGAGCTTCTTCCCCGCGCTGCTCATCGTGCCGTTCTCGCCCGGCGGCGCGGGCGCGCGCACGCCCCACGAGCGGCGGGTATCGAGTGGACGATGCCCGACGCGTCACGCAGGATGGCGTCCGTGGAAGTGCTCGGGTCGAAGGCCATCGGTCGCACCAGACGACGCCTCGCGACGCACCTCTTCCACGGAGGGCTCTCGGCGCTCGCGACGAGCCTCGTGCTTCAGATCTTCGGTACGGATCGATCGGGGCAACCGGTCGCACTGTCGATCGCCGCGTTGGGCGCGAGCCTCTTCGCGGGGTGGGCGTGGCTGAGGATCGCGGGCAAACGACGAATCCCAGGTGAGATCGGCATCTCGCGCGAGGCGGTTCGGGTGTCCCGCGAGGGCGGACGGGCCGAGCTGCACGCACGCGATGCATTGGAGTCGGGTCACGTGGAGATGGCGGGGGGACGCGCCACCGCGGTGCTCTCGACCGAGCACCTCGTCTACGAGGTGGAGGTCGAGACGCCGGAGCAGGCCGA
>BTUT01000696.1:0-539 GCA_045862935.1 Acidimicrobiia bacterium | reverse complement strand
CGTGGGGGGGGTGGGGGGGGGCCCCCCCCCCGGGGGGCCCCCCCCCCCCCCAGTTGTTTGCGGGGGGGGGGGCCCCCACGCCGGAGCAGGCCGACGCCCTGCTCACTGCCGCCGGCCTCGATTCGCGTCAGCGTCGCGCGCGCTTCTCGCGCCGAGAATCCGGTAGCGCCGTGACGCGCTCCGCGCTCGAGGCGTTCGGGGTGCTGGTGCTCGGACCGTTCGTGTTCGCGCTTCTCGAGGGTTCACGAACGCAGTTCCAGATCATCCTCCTCTTCTTGACCACCGCATTGATCGGGCTCGGGCTCGGCTCGTCCTTGGCGGACAAGCTCGAACCGAGCCCCATCGACGTGGGCGCGGACGGGCTCCGATGGATCGGCTGGTTCGGCGCCAAACACTTCGTGCGCTACCGCGAGCTGAAAGACGTCGTCTTGGAGGGTCGCGTGCTGCGCTTGGTGACGACGTCGCGTACCTACACGATCGATCTCGGCGACACGCCCGCGTCGACCCGCGATGCGATCCGTCGGCGCGTCGAGACCGCG
>BTUT01000695.1:0-1515 GCA_045862935.1 Acidimicrobiia bacterium | reverse complement strand
CCGGTGCCCTGGTCCGACAGCGTCACCGTGAAGATCACGTCGCTGCCCGCCTTGGCGGTCAGCACCGTGTTGTCGGCCGAGAGCTCGTAGACGAGCGCGCGCCCCTCCGAGGTCAGCGCACTCGCGAACAGGCCGCCCGACATCGTCACGAAGCCGTCGATCTCGGCGGCCGTGAGAACCCGCGTCCCGCCCGCCGGCGAGGCCACGTCGAACACCACCGAGCGGTCGCCGGGCGCCTGCGTGCCGTCGAACCCGCCGTCCACCGCCGTGTTGGAATCGTCCCCGCCCCACAGGATCAGCAGTGGGCCGCCCGCCTGCGCGGTCGTGAGGTTCAGATGGCCAACAAACGGATAGTTGCCGTCCGCATCCGGCGTCAGGCCGCCTGGAACGTCGTCCTCATTGCCGCCCGGAAGCTCCTCCTCCTCGACATAGCGGGCCGCAATCGTCCCGATCGCCAGCAGCTGGTCGTCGATCACCCCCACGCTGAACGTCCCGGGCGCCGTCGTGTCGCCGTCCGAATCCGTCGCCACGAACCCGAAGTTCAGCGTCAGCGTGTCCTCGCCCTGCACCGGGCCCGGGTGGTCGAGCGTGCTGTAGAGCGTGAACGTGTAGGAGCCATTGCCGGCGTCCGACAGCGCCACCGCAAACACCACCTCCGCGGCCAGGGCCTGGCCGGCATTCGCCGGAACTGCCACCGGCACCGCACCCGTATAGGCCAGCAGAACCTCGCCGCCCGTCACCGCGATCCGCGTGTAACTCAGCGCATCGCCGCGCGACGTCAGGTTCAGCGCCGCAAGGTCCGCCTCCATCGTCCCGACAAACGCGATCGAGCGGTCGCCAGGCTGCCCGTCGTTGTCGTTGGCATCGTCCGAGCCCCACGCCACCGCCAGCGTCCCGGTCGCCCGCTGCGTGGTCTGGTTGAACGAAATCCCGAAGTCCGCATCCTGTGGATTGGGCGTGCCGTCCTCGAGGCCGTCGCCCTCGACGACCAACTGCTCCTCCTCCACGGTCCCGTTCTGGGGCGTGCCGATCAGCGCCTCGTCGTCCACCACGTCGACCGTGAAGGTGTTCGAGGCGGTGTCGCCGTCCGAGTCGGTCGCCGTGTAGTTGAAGGTCAGCGACAGCGTGTTCTCGCCGCCGTCGTCGGCATGGTCGAGCGGCTTGACCAGCGTGAAGGAATACTCGCCGTTGTTGGCGTCCGACAACGAGGCGAAGAACACCACGTTGGCGTCGCCGGTCGAGCCCGGCAGCGCGCCGGTGTAGCCCACCAGCTCGCCCGTCCCGAGAACCGCAAACAGCACCGGCTGCCCGAGCGAGGTCAGGCTCGCCCCGTTATAGGCCCCCGACACCGCCACGTTCGCGTTCGTGAACGCCACCGAACGGTCGCCGAGACCGCCGCCGCTCGTCGGGTTCGCGTCGTCCGCGCCCCACAGGATGTTCAGCGAAACCCCGCTCACCGCGCCGGGAAGATCCGGACCCTCGTCCTCGTCGTTGCCGTTGTTGACCTTCTCGTCC
>BTUT01000694.1:0-1519 GCA_045862935.1 Acidimicrobiia bacterium | reverse complement strand
CGCCACCGCGGCGCCACCGCACGCGATGGTCGCGTCGGTGTGCCGCGCCCCCTTGGGGTCGGCGGTGGTGCCCGACGTGAAGAACACCCACCGGATCGGCTCCTCGCCGGGGGCGGCGACCGGGATCGGTGGCGGGAGGCTGGCCGGGTCGCCCTCGGGGAGGTCGGGGTCCGCCACGACGACGCGGCACGGGAACGGGTCGTCCCGGGTCACCTCGTCGACCACCGCATGCGCCATCGAGGCGTAGTCGACGCCGCGCCACACCCCGGGCACGACGAACAGTCGCGGCCGGAACGCGCGCAGCACGTAGCGGAGCTCACGCTCGCGGTAGATCGGCAGGCACGGGTTCTGCACCGCGCCGAGGCGAGCGAGGGCACCGACGAGCACGATCGACTCGATCCGGGTCGGCATCTGCCACGAGACCGGCGTGCCCTCGCCCACACCCAGGACGGCGAGCCCCGCGGCGACGCGCTCCGCCCGCACCCGGAAGTCGGCGAACGTGAGCACCCGGTCGCGCTCGTCGACCGCGAGCACGCCGTCGGGACGGAGGGCGCTCTGTGCTTCGACGAGGGACCAGAGGTCGGTGGGTGGGCTCCTCGTCGGCCGGGCACTCTCCTCGGCGACCCCCGGAGCGGCGGATCTCGTCATCGCCGTAACATAGGCGGCCGATGCGCCGCCGGGCCGGGGGGTGACGAACGGTGATGCGTCTGGAGCGGATCGGCGCGGTGTCGCCGCCGAGCCGGCGACGATGGGAGCCGCGCCACTGCTCGCTCTACGCGCTCGCGCTCGGCGCGGGCTGGGAGGAGCTGGCCTTCGTCACCGAGGGCACTGAAGACGGCCCCCAGCTCGTGTACCCGACCTTCGTGCTCGCGGGCGTGTGCGCGGCCGAGTCGCAGTCGTGGCCCGACCCGGGCTTCGCGACCGGAGCCTACGAGCCCCACCAGCTCGTGCTCGCGAGCCAGTCCCTCGAGCTCGCGACCCCGGTCGAGGCCCGCGGCGACGTCACGGTGCGGACGCGCGTCGCGGGGATCGACGACAAGGGCTCGGGAGCGCTCGTGCGGCTCGAGATCGTCGCCGCGCACACGGGCAGCGGTGTCCTCGCCTTCCGTGCGGGCATCGGGCTCTTCGTGATCGGCGGTGGCGGGTTCGGCGCGTCCCGTCGCCCCGCGGAGGCCGACCGCCAGCCTTCCGCGAGCCTGCCCGCACGTCTGCCCGGGAGTCCCGCTGCGGGTCCGTTCGCGGGTCCGCCCGCACGTCCGCCCGTACGTCCGCCCGACCGGAGGGTCGCGTACGACACGTCACCCCGCCAGACGCTGCTCTACCGGCACGCGGGCAACGACGCCAACGCCATCCACCTCGATCCGGCGGTCGCCGAGCGCGCGGGGTTCAAGGGCCCGATCCTCTCGGGCCAGAACACGCTCGGCTTCGCGGCCCGCGCGCTCGTGCACGCGGTCGCCGGCAGTGAGCCGGCGCGGTTGCGCTCCATCGAGGGGCGCTTCTCGGCGCCCGGCTACCCGGG
>BTUT01000693.1:0-1522 GCA_045862935.1 Acidimicrobiia bacterium | reverse complement strand
CGAGAAGGCCCGAGACCTCTGGGGCGGGCCACTCGCCGCGGGGCTCGCGAAGCGGTCACCCGACCTTCCTCCGCTGCAGATCGCGGCGGGAGCCAACCTCGCGATCGGTCCCGACGTGGAGCCGTTGCGCGAGACGATGCGACCGATGCTCACCCTGTACTTCGGCGGCATGGGACCCAAAGGTGGGAACTACTACAACGACGTGTTGCGCGGCTACGGCTACGAGCGGGAAGCCGAGGAGATCCAGGACCTGTACCTCGGCCGTCAGCGCAAGGAGGCATCGACCAAGGTGCCCCAGGAGCTGATCGACCAGATGTCGCTCATCGGCGACGAGGGATTCGTGAAGGAGCGCGTCGCCGCGTACCGGGACGCAGGGGTCACCGTGCTCAACGTCACGCCGGTCGGCCCGAACGGCTTGAAGGACGTCGAGACCGTCGCGTCCTGGCTCGCGTAACGAGCCGCGCGGCCCTGGGGCCCCGGGCATCCCGCCCCCTGGCAAGCGCCACCGATACGCTCCCCCGAGAGGCCACCGTGGCGAAGTCGACGCAGACCCCCCGATCCTCCAGGTCCCCCGGCTCGCGCGACGCCGATCCGTCGGGTGCCGTGCGCGCGACCCTCGGCGATCGCAGCGACGGGTCGAAGCTCGCCGCGATCGTGGCCGATCGCATCGTCGGGGACATCGCGGCGCGCGGCTGGCCAGAGGGCGAGATCATGGGCTCGGAAGGAGAGCTGCTCGATCGCTACGGGGTGAGTCGGGCGGTGTTCCGCGAAGCCGTCCGCCTGTTGGAGCATCTCCAGGTCGCACGGATGCGCCGGGGGCCGGGCGGTGGCCTCATGGTGCTGGCTCCGAGCGTCGACTCCGTGACCGACGCAGTCTCCGTCTACCTGTTCTACGTGGGCGCCGAGATCGACGAGGTGTTCGAGGCGCGCCTCGCGCTCGAAGAGGCCGCGGCCGAGCTCGCGTCGAGGCGGCTCAACGAGCGGCACATCGCAGAGCTGCGGGCGCTGGTGGAGGAGGAGCGGTCCGGGGCCGTGCGGGATCCGCGGGTCATGCACAACCTCGTCGCCGACGTCACCGGGAACCCGGCGCTCGCCTTCTTCGTCGATCTCCTCAACCGGATGACCCTGCTCTACCTCCCCGCCTCGGCGAAGCTGTCGAAGCACACGCTCGGAGAGTCGGCGGGAGCCCACGAGGCGATCATCGAGGCGATCCTCAAGGGTGACGCCGGCCTGGCCCGCGGCCGCATGCGCAAGCACCTCCTGGCCGAAGCCGGCTTCCTGCGCGCCCTCAGGCCGTCACGGCGCCGACTGGGTCAGCTGCCCGGCATCGCCGATCGGAGCGAGAAGCGGGCCGAGCAGACCGCCGCGGCGATCTTCCGCCAGGTTGCCGCCGACGGTTGGCCCGTCGGCACCCTGCTCGGCTCCGAGGCCGAGCTCATGGAACGCTACGACGTGAGTCGGGCGGTGTTGCGCGAGGCGGTACGGGTGCTCGAGTACCACCAGGTCGCACGGATGCGCCGTG
>BTUT01000692.1:0-1530 GCA_045862935.1 Acidimicrobiia bacterium | reverse complement strand
ACGCCTGCTCGTGACCGCGGCCGAGCCCCGGGGTCGGGAGCTGCTCGCGCGGATGCTCGATGCCGGAGAGGAGCAGGCGAGCGACGTGGCCCGGCTGCTCGACGAGCTGGCCCACCACCGCGAGATGGGCGACTGGGTCCACGCGCGAGACGCAGCATCGCGGTTGGTAGCGTTGGTCGTCGAACGCCCGCCCGCGGCCGGGCTCTGAGCCGAGGCAGTCCTTGACCGACCGTCCTGAACGCGAGTCCGACGTCCCGCACGTTCCGCGGGTCGATGTCGTCGCGGTGCTGCTCGCCCAGGTCGGCGACCGGTCGTTCCTCACCACCCACGAGATCTTCACCGCCTTCCCCGATCTCGAGCCCGAGACCGAGGAGCTCGCGAGGATCTACCACGACCTCGCGGCGCAGGGGATCGAGATCGTCGACGAGATCGCGGAGGAGCTTCGACGCGAGGACGTGGAGCGCGCCGGAGAGCACGCGGGGGAGCGGGAGCACCGCCGCCACCCGACCGTGGGGCGCGGTGCGGTCGTGAGCCGGCCGGGTGAGCTCACGAGGGCGGATCGTGCGGCTCGGGCGACCGCGGCTCGCGCCGAGCGCGCCGCGTCCGAGCTCCGGCCGGAGCGCGCGGGGGAGTCGTTCGACCCGGTCCGGATGTACCTGAAGGAGATCGGGCGGGTGCCGCTGCTCACCGCTGACGAGGAGAAGCGCCTCGCGCAGCGGCTCGAGGCGGGGGTGCGCGCTTCCGAGCGGCTGGAGGCCGCGGGCCGGCTCTCGCCCGAGGAGCGCGCGAACATCGAGTGGACCATCACCGACGGTGAGATCGCGAAGCGGAAGCTCACCGAGGCGAACCTGCGTCTGGTGGTGTCGATCGCGAAGCGCTACGTGAACCGCGGCATGTCGCTCCTGGATCTCGTCCAGGAAGGCAACATGGGCCTCATGCGTGCGGTCGAGAAGTTCGACCACACGAAGGGCTTCAAGTTCTCCACCTACGCCACGTGGTGGATCCGCCAGGCCATCACCCGCGCCATCGCCGATCAGGCCCGGACGATCCGCATCCCGGTGCACATGGTCGAGACGATGAACAAGGTGCTGCGCGTGCAGCGCCAGATGCTCCAGGAGCTGGGCCGCGAGCCCACGGTGGACGAGGTCGCCGCCAAGGTCGATCTCAGCGCGGAGCGGGTGCGCGAGATCCAGCGCATCGCGCTCGAGCCGCTGTCGTTGGAGACGCCGGTCGGGGAGGAGGACGACAGCTTCCTCGGCGACTTCGTCGCCGACGACAGCGCCGTCTCGCCCGACTCCGCCGCCGAGCGCGAGCGCTTGAAGGACGAGATCGAGATGGCGCTGGAGGAGCTCAACCCGCGTGAGCAGCAGGTCATGCGCCTGCGCTTCGGGCTCGACGACGGTCAGGTGCGCACGCTCGAGGAAGTCGGCCGGGAGTTCGGCGTCACCCGGGAGCGCATCCGCCAGATCGAGTCGAAGACCCTCGCGAAGCTCCGGCACCCCACCCGCTCCCAGCGGCTGCGCGCCTACC
>BTUT01000691.1:0-1530 GCA_045862935.1 Acidimicrobiia bacterium | reverse complement strand
TTCAAGTCCCGGCAGCCCGACCACGTTTCCCCAGGTCAGCGCCCTCGCGGGCGTCTTTCCTGCCCTCCCGCCCCCGCTCCATCCCGCGAACATCCCGCGAACCGCTCCCCGATCACGTCGGCCGCGGCGCGGTCGGCCTCGGTCGTCGCCTGCGCGTAGACGGCGAGTGTGAGCCGCGGGTCAGAGTGCCCGAGCCGCGCCTGCGCGGTCTTGACGTCGACTCCCCCGGCGACGAGCGCGGTCGCGTTCGCGCGCCGCAGGTCGTGGAACCCGGCGCCGTCGAGCCCCGCGGCGGCGCACGCCGGCAGCCACACGCGGCGCCGCCAGTTCGGGTAGTCGAGCGGCCCGCCCTTGTCGCTCACGAACAACAGCTCGTCGGCATCGGCGCCCGTGAGCCCACGCGCGGCCAGGTGCTCGGCTACCAGCTCGCACAGCACGGCAGGCATGGTCAGGGTCCGCACCCCGGCGCGGGACTTCGGCGGGCCGATCCGCGAGACGCCGCCGCGGCCACGGGCCACCTGGTCGACCACCGTGAGGGTGCGGCCGAGCACGTCGACACGCCCGACGCGAAGCGCCGCGACCTCGCCCCATCGCAGCCCGGTCATGGCGCCGATCCACACCATGAGCCGATGCGCGGGCGGCATCGTCTCGGCGAGCACCGCGACGTCATCGGCGGACAGGTGCCGTACTCGTACAGCGTCGAGCGCGGGGAGCTTCACACCCCGGCACGGACTCTTGGCGATGAAGTCCGATTCCACGGCGAAGTTGAACACGGCTCGGGTGGTACCGAACACTCGCTTGACCGAACGGGGCCGCAACGTCTCGGACCAGGTGGACACGAGCCGTTGGAGGTTGGCGCGGGTGATCGACCCGATGCGGTGCGCGCCCAGCTCGGGCAGCACGTGATTGCGCAACGTGCTTTCGTCGGCTGTCCAGGTGCTCTCACGCTTCGCCGGGTTCGCGGCGAGCCAACGCTCGGCAACCTCCCGGAAGGTGAGCGCGGCGTCACGCGGGTCGATCCACGCGCCGCGGGCCCGGTCCGCGTCGACCGTCGCCATGTACCTCCTCGCGTCGTCACGGCGCCGGAACGTGCGCGATCGCTCCTTGCCGTCGGGTGCCCGGTACCGGACTTCCCAGCGCGCTTGACCGTTCGGGGTAGTGCGCTTCTTGACATGCGCCACGGCGATGCTCCTCGCTCAGAGTCTCCCGGTAGCGCGTGCCCAGGCTTCGACGTCGGGCCACGCCCACACCATCGCTTGGCGGAGTCGGACGACGGGCTCGGGGAACGCTGCGTGGCGGCGCCGCCACGAGTGGACCACTCGCGGATCAGCGAGCCCGAGTCGTTGTGCAATCTCGGCGGCTCCCACGAGGTCATGCACGGCGATCTTCCTCCCCACCTGCGGGACGCTATCCCGGAAGGATCTGCTTACGGTCGTAATCAGCCTATCTATGGGTTACGGCCGTATGCAAGTCCTGCCGGGGCGGTACGCGTGAACGGGCTCCGGGTGCTCGCGGGCCTGGGTGTCGTCG
>BTUT01000690.1:0-1531 GCA_045862935.1 Acidimicrobiia bacterium | reverse complement strand
CGACGACGGCCTGCTCGACCTCGACGCCCCGGCAGTGGAGTACGTGCCCGAGATCGGTGAGATCGAGGTCCTCGACGGATTCGACGCAGACGGTGCGCCGCTGACCCGTCCGGTATCGACGCCGATCACCACGCGGATGCTGCTCCTGCACACCGCGGGATTCGCATACCCGTTCTTCGACGCCGACTATCAGCGGCTCGTGAAGGACGGTCGCTACCCGGACCCGGTCACGGCGCAGAAGGCGTCGCTGACGACGCCGATCCTCTTCGAACCCGGCACCCGATGGAATTACGGCACCAGCATGGACTGGGCCGGCCTGGTGGTCGAAGCCGTCCGCGGCGCACGCCTCGAGCAGGTGCTCCGCAACCGCGTCTTCGCTCCGCTCGGCATGGCGAGCTCGGGCTTCGTCCTCACCGACGACATGGAGTCGCGCCGGGCCACGGTCCACCTCCGGCGCGGCGACGCGTTGAAACCGACGCGCATCGTGATGCCGCAGCAGCCCGAAGTGCAGATGGGCGGGCAGGGGCTCTACTCCACCGTCGACGACTACGCGCGCTTCTTGCAGATGTGGCTGCGCGACGGTATCGGCGACAACGGTCGCGTGCTGAGCACCGAGACCGTCGCCTGGGCCGCGCGGAACGGACTGGCCGACGGTGCGCACGTCACCGAACTCCACGGGGTGGACCCGGTCGTCACGCACGACGTCGAGTTCTTTCCGGGGCAGTCGAAGTCGTGGGCGTACACGTTCCTGGTGAACAACGAGGCCGCCCCGACCGGACGCAGCGCGGGTTCGCTCGGGTGGGCGGGACTCGCCAACATCTACTTCTGGATCGACCGCACCGCCGACGTCGCCGGAGTGTGGGGCACGCAGGTGCTGCCCTTCGCCGACCCGGCCGCCATGGCCGCGGCGCTGGAGTTCGAGAGCCGAGTGTACCGGGAGCTCGTCTGACGGCCGCTACTCGGCAGCGGCGTCGCGCTCGGCCTGCAGCTTCGGGACGCCCGCCAGTCCACCCCACAGGAGTGCGGCGGTGGTGTCGACGGCGCTGGACTTGTCGATCGGACGGCTGGCGTCCACCCAGTAGCGAGCGTTCATCACGCTGGCGCCGACGAGGCCGGTGGCCAGCATCCGCGAACGGTGCGGGTCCATGCCCGAATCCTGCATCACGAGTCCGTAGACGGCGTCGACGCAGGCCTCGGTGGCGCCCTCGACACGCCGGATGACGGCCGGGTCCATCGCATCGGAGGCGAAGATCAGCCGGTAGCCGGAGTTGTCGTCGTCGATGAAGTCGAAGAACGCCTCGACGGCGGCCTGCACGCGCTTGCGGTTGTCGCTGGTGGTGAGCAGAGCGCGGTTCACGTCGGCGACCAGCTTCTCGGCGTGCGAGTCCACGACCGCGATGTAGAGGTCGAGCTTCGACGGAAAGTGCTGGTAGAGGACGGGCTTGCTGACTCCGGCGTGAATCGCGATCTCGTCCATACCGGCAGAGTGGTAGCCCCGCTCGACGAAGATCTCGCTCGCTGCGTCGAGGAG
>BTUT01000689.1:0-1536 GCA_045862935.1 Acidimicrobiia bacterium | reverse complement strand
CAGCTTCTTGACATCGCCCCGCGGCCTCCAGGACGCGGTGCGCGTCGGGCCGATCCGCCACCAGGCCGACGACGTGGTCCGCATGCTGTCGGATCCCACTCGCTGCCAGGTGATGCTGGTGACGATCCCCGAGGAGACGCCGGTGAACGAGGTCGCGCAGACCGCCTTCGCCCTCGAGGACCGCGTGGGCGTCGCGCTCGGGCCGGTGGTGGTGAACCAGTGCCTGCCCGACCGCTGGAGCGGATCCACCGGGGCGGTGGCCGACGCGGTGCTCGCGGGAGTCGACGTCTCCCCGAGCGAGGCGGCCGCGCTCGACGCCGCGAGCGCGTTCGTCGGTGCACGCCGCGCGATCGAGCGCGGGCAGGTCGAGCGGCTCGGCCGCCTGCTCCCACTCCCCCGGATCCATCTGCCGTACATCGACGACGAGATCGGGCCCGAAGCGATCGAGGACCTGGCCGACGCGTTCGCCGCGCAGGTCGCCGCACTGCGCCCTCCGGCGACCGGAGAGCCCGCCGCGTGATCGACCGGCGACCGGAGAGTCAGCCGCGTGATCGAGCGACGCACGTGATGCAGGACTCACTCGGGAAAATCGTCGAGCGCTGCCACGTGCTCGTGTGCTGCGGCACCGGCGGGGTCGGGAAGACCACCACCGCGGCCGCGCTCGCGGTGGAGGGCGCGCGACGTGGCCGCCGGGTCGCGGTGATCACCATCGACCCCGCGCGGCGGCTCGCCGACACGCTGGGCCTCGTCGACGCCGATGACCACGAGGTGGCCCGCGACCTGTGGGACCCCGACCGGGTCGCGCCCGCCCACGGCCGCCTCACCGCGTTGATGCTCGACACGAGCAAGACCTTCGACGGGTTGGTCGCGCGCTACGCGGAGAGCGAGGAGCAGCGCGACCGCATCCTCGAGAACCGCTTCTATCGGAACCTGGCCGGTGCCCTCTCAGGTACGCAGGAGTACATGGCGATGGAGCGCCTCCACGAGCTCCACGAGACCGGCGAGTACGAGCTCATCGTCGTCGACACGCCCCCCACCCGCCACGCGCTCGACTTCCTCGACGCCCCGCAGCGACTCATCCGGCTGCTCGACAACCGCGTGTTCCGCGTGATGATGACGCCGGCACGGGGCGCGTTCCGCGTGGCGAGTGCCGCGCTGCAGGTGTTCGTCCGTCAGGTGGGCCGCGTGGTGGGCACCGCGGTCGTGGACGACGTCATCGCGTTCTTCCGCGCGTTCGAAGGTATGGAAGAGGGCTTCCGCGCACGCGCCGACGCGGTCCGGCAGCTGCTCGCGGAGGAATCGACCGGCTTCGTGCTCGTCACCTCGCCCCGGCGCGACTCGATCGACGAGGCGACGTACTTCGCTCGCCAGATCGCGCAGCACGGGCTCTCGATCAGCGCGCTCGTCACCAATCGCGTCCACCCCGCGTTCGCGCCCGATGCCGCCGTTGCGCGCCTGAGGGTGCGGGCCGGGGAGCTGCGCCGGCCGGTGCCGGCCGGTGCCGACGCCGGTGCGGCCCGCCGGCGCCTCGCCGAC
>BTUT01000688.1:0-1555 GCA_045862935.1 Acidimicrobiia bacterium | reverse complement strand
GCTGTGGGCGCAGGGGAGCGCCTGGGGAGCGCCTGGGGAGCGCCGGGGACGCGACCCGGCGCCCGGCCGGCACGAGTGCGACAATGACCCGGTGGACCTGACGCTCGCCGCCATCCCCGGGTACTTCGGGACGATGGCGGCGGAGTACGCGTGGCTCCGCCGTCACGCGTCGGAGCGCGGTCCGACCGGTGGCGACTACGAGCGACGCGACACGGTCGCCAGCCTCGCGATGGGGGTGGGGAGTCTCGTGGTCCCGCTCGTCACCGACCGCCTGCTCGCGCCCGTGGTGCCGGGGAAGCGTCGTGCCGGGTCGGCGCTGGTCGCGGTCGCGGTCGCCGCCGCGGTCGCCACGACCGTGGCCGACCGGGTGCGTCGTCGCGCGCTCAACCGTGCGGAGCGGCGCCGCGCCGATGAGTGGGCGGAGCGCACCGCGAGGGTGGGCGGCGTGGTCGCCGTGGCTGCCGGGGTCACCGCGGTCGCGACGGCCTGGACGGCGCACACGACCGCGCGCGCCCTCTGGGAGCGGCGGTTCGTGCGCGACCTCGGGAGCGGCCCGCTCGCGCTCGCGCTCGCGGTGCTCGGTTGGGACCTCATCTACTACTGGAACCACCGGCTCATGCACACGAGTCGGCTCCTGTGGGCGTACCACGTGGTGCACCACTCGAGTGAGCACTACAACCTGTCGACGGCTCTGCGTCAGCCGGTCGCAGGATCGTTCGGCGTGTTCGTTCCCTACGGAGTCCTCTCGCTGCTCGGCATCCGGCCGGAACTCATCACGACGGCACGCGACATCAACCTCCTCTACCAGTACTGGATCCACACCGAGGCGATCCGACGGATCGGGCGTGCGGAGGCGGTGCTCAACTCACCGTCGCACCACCGGGTCCACCACGCCAGCAACCGCCGCTACATCGACCGGAACCACGGCAGCATCCTCATCACGTGGGACCGGGCGTTCGGCACCTTCGTCGCCGAGGACGAGGCCGAGCCGGTGGTGTACGGGCTCACGAAGAACATCGAGACGTTCGACCCGCTGCGCATCGCGACCCACGAGTACGCGGACATCCTGCGGGACGTCGCGACGTCCGAGGACTGGCGCGACCGGCTCTCGTTCGTGCTGCGCGGCCCGGGATGGGCCTACGAACGCCACGCGGCCGACGGCGCGCGCGCCGCGAGCGACGGCGGCGATTCGAGCACGGCGGGCAGGGCGGGCGCCGCGTCCGGCACCGCGAGCACGTCCGGTGTCGTGGCCGTCCCCGTGTAGCGCGGGCCTCGTCGACGCGCACGCTCTGGGAAGAGGGCTCCTTCACGCATGCTGGGTTGGCTCGAGAGCATCGTGCTCGGGATCGTGCAGGGCGTCACGGAATTCCTGCCCATCTCGTCGAGCGGACACCTCGTCGTCGTGCCGGCCGTGCTCGGCTGGGAGCAGCCGTCGCTGACGTTCGATCTCGTGTTGCACCTCGGCACGCTCGTCGCGGTGGTGTTCGCGTTCCGCGACGAGCTGTGGGTCCTCGCGCTCGGGGTGCTCGGTCGCGGTGACGACCCAGTGCTCGCC
>BTUT01000687.1:0-1558 GCA_045862935.1 Acidimicrobiia bacterium | reverse complement strand
GGCGTTCACGCGGTTCAAGGAGCTCGCCGACCGCAAGGTGGAGATCACCGAAGCCGACCTCGAGGCCATCGTGGCCGAGGAGCTGGGCACGGGCGCGGTGCACCGGTTCGAGCTGGTGGACCTGGTCCTGCACGGGGGCACCCACACGACGCCGACCGCGCGCGTGGTGCTCTCCGACGGCGAGGCCCGGGCGGAGGCGGAGTCGACGGGCAACGGCATGATCGACGCGGCGTGCAGCGCGATCGCCGTCGCGACGGGCGTGGCTGGGAAGATGCTCGACTTCAAGGTGTCGTCGGTCACCGGCGGACGCGACGCGCTGGGCGACGTGGTCATCCAGCTCGAGGCGAACGGTCGCAAGGCGTCGGGTCGGGGCGTGTCGACCGATGTGGTCGAGGCATCCGCACGTGCGTACCTCAACGCGGTGAACAAGATCGTGCGCGTCGGTGAGCAGGCCCCACGCGAGCGCGCCGTCGGCCCCTGAGCTGCATCGACTGGCGTTGGCGACCGTGGGCGTCGGTCGAGGATCGGCTCGCATCGCTGCGCGAGGCGGGGTTCGTCCTCGTGGACTGCAGCTGGAGATGGCCCGAGCTCGCGCTCATCTCCGGCCGCAAGGCGTTCGAGCGACCGAGCCGATGTGCGAAGCGAGTCAGAGGTGTCACCGTGGGCGGTCACATGCTCGCGTGGTTGCACATCCTCGGGTGCGACGTGGAGCTCTCGGTGCGGGAGCGCCGCACGCCGGCGAAGGCGTGGAACGAGATCAGCCGGCGGTCGAGGGCATCCAGGCGGGACGGGTGGGCTCGTAGGCGGTGATCTCGGCCTCACGCTGGAGGGTGAGACCGATGTCGTCGAGACCGTTGACGAGCCGGTGGTGGTGGAACGCATCGAGGTGGAACGGCTCATCGAGATCGACGGCCGGCACGGCGACCCGCAGGTTCGTGACGTCGACGACGATCTCGACGTTGGGGTCGTCCTCGACCGCGCGCATGATCCGCGTCACGACGTCCTCGGGGAGCTCGACGGGCACGAGTCCGATCTTCAGGCAGTTGTTGCGGAAGATGTCGGCGAAGCTCGGGGCGATGATCGCGTCGAAGCCGTAGTCCTCGAGCGCCCAGGGGGCGTGCTCCCGGGACGAGCCGCAGCCGAAGTTGGCGCCGGCCACGAGCACGCGGACGTCGTCGCCCTGGTACTCGGCCCGGTTGAGGACGAAGTCGGAGCTCTCCCGCCACTCCGAGAACAGCCCCGCGCCGAACCCCGTGCGCTCGACCCGCTTCAACCAGTCGCTCGGGATGATCTGGTCGGTGTCGACGTCTCGCCGGTCGAGCGGCACGGCGCGCCCCACGATCTCCGAAACAGGCTCCATCACGCCTCGCTCTCTCGCGGCGGGCCGGGATGCCCGGCCCGCGGACGCTCGTTCGCCGGCGAGCACACTCCGCTCGTCCTCGCTCGCTCCGTCCGCCGCCGGCTGCTCATCTCATCCCAGGTCCTCGGGAGTCGCGAAGTGGCCGGCGACCGCCGTGGCGGCCGCGGTCGGTTTCCTGTCCGGCTGGTGGATGACGCG
>BTUT01000686.1:0-1561 GCA_045862935.1 Acidimicrobiia bacterium | reverse complement strand
TCTCGGGCACGGCGGGCTCCTCTCGGACGAGTGGTCAGGCGGTGGGGTCGCCGGGGTCACCCGAGACCACCGCAGCGCGCAGCTCGGCCTTCGCGACCTTGCCCATCGCGTTGCGCGGGAGGGCGTCGACAACGACGAGCCGCTCGGGCAGCTTGCGGTCGCTCAGGCCGGCCTCCCGCAGGTGGTCGCACAGGTCGGCGAGGCTCGGGTGCGCGTCGGCGGGCACCACCACTGCGCAGGCGCGTTCCCCGGTCACCGGGTCGGGTACGCCGATCACCGCGACCTCGGCGACCGCCGGGTGGGAGAACAGGAGCGTCTCCAGCTCGAGTGCGGAGATGTTCTCCATGTTGCGGATGATCACGTCCTTGAGGCGGCCGGTGATGCGCACGTTGCCGTCGTCGTCCATGACCCCGAGGTCGCCGGTGCGGAAGTAGCCGTGGTCGTCGAAGGCGTCGGCATCGAGGTCCGCGTCGACGTAGCCGAGCATCATCTGCGGGCCCTTCGCCCGGAGCTCCCCTTCCTCGCCGGGCGGAAGGTGCCGGCCGTCGGGACCCACCACCACGAGCTCGACACCCGGCCCCGGGCGACCCTCGGTCGTGGCGAGGATCGCGTCGGCATCGTCGACGGAGTTCCAGGTCAGCATGGGTGCCTCGGTCAGGCCCCAGCCCGAGACGACGCCCACCGAGCCCAGCGCCTCGCGCAGCTCGGTGTGGAGCGCCGGCGGGGTCGGCGCGCCACCGGACGCGAACGCCCGGATTCCCGGGAACAGCGGCGCGAGCTCGGGGTGCGCTCGCTGGTACGCGAGGTACGCGGTGAAGGTCGGGGTTCCGAGGCCGCCCACGGTGACGCCCTGCTCCCGGAAGAAGCGCACCACCTCGTCGACCGCGAACACCTCGACCGCGAGGAGGCAGCACCCGGTGGCGAGGGCGCCCAGCACCTGGATGATCCCGCCGACATGGGTGATCGGCGCGATGAAGGCGAACCGGTCGTCGGGGCCGAGCGCGAGACGTTCGATCATCCCCGCCATCGCGGCCTCGAGCTGGGCGTCGGTGTGCCGCGCACCCTTCGGCTCGGCCGTCGTCCCCGACGTGTACAGGATCCAGCGGCACTCGTCGCCGGGATCGGACGCGGGCGCCAGCACCGTCGGGTCACCCTCGGGGAGACCGGTCGACACGTCGAGCACCGCCAGACCGGGTGCCTCCGCCGCGATCCCCTCGGCCATCGCTCCGTAGTCGAAGGCGCGCCACGCTCCCGGCACGACCAGCAGCGCCGTACCGGCCTGGCGCACGATGAACGACACCTCGCGCTCGCGCAGGATGGGCACGATCGGGTTCTGCACCGCGCCCAGCCGCGCGAGCGCGACGGTCAGCACGCAGGCGTCGATGCGGTTGGGCAGGATCCACGACACCACCGTCTGGCGGGTCACGCCCCGATCGGCCAACCCCGCCGCCACCCGCTCGGCCTGGGCCGCCAGCTCGCCCGCGGTGAGCACTGCGCCGCCCGGCTCCACCACCACGACCCGGTCGGGGCTCTCCGACGCGCGCCGCGCCGCCAGCCCCCA
>BTUT01000685.1:0-1563 GCA_045862935.1 Acidimicrobiia bacterium | reverse complement strand
GTTGTTCACGAGCACGTCGAGGTCCCCGAAGGCGTCGATGGCCTGGTTGACCATGCGCTCGGCGCCCGTCCAGCTCGAGCAGTCGTCGAGGTTGGCCACGGCCTTCCCGCCGGCGGCGACGATCTCGTCGACCACCTGCTGGGCCGGGCCGACGTCGGCGCCCTCCCCGTCGCGGGTGCCGCCGAGGTCGTTCACCACCACCGACGCCCCCTCCGACGCGAGCAGCAGCGCTTCCTGGCGCCCGATGCCGCGGCCGGCCCCGGTGACGATCGCGACCTTCCCGTCGAACAATCCCATTCCCTCGTACTCCCTGGACGACTACCTGACGTGAGCGTCGGGAGCGTAGCGGTGGTGCCGTGTCCGCGTGCAATGCCGCGCGGGGCGCGCGAGGCCGGATGCCCGCGCGCCGGTCAGCGGTTCGTCGTGAGGATGTTGACGACCGACACGCCCGAGCCGCGACCGCCCACGTTGTGCTGGAGCGCGTACCCGTTGCGGATCGCGACCTGACGGTCTTCGGCCTGACCCCGCAGCTGCCACCAGCACTCCACGATCTGCGCGACACCGGTCGCGCCGATGGGGTGGCCCTTGGCGAGGAGCCCGCCGGAGGTGTTGATCGGGATCCGGCCGGTGAGCGAGGTCTCGCCCTCGAGCGAGGCGACGCCGCCCTTGCCCTTGTCGACGAACCCGAGATCCTCGATGTCGAGGATCTCGGTGATCGTGAAGCAGTCGTGGACCTCGGCGCTGTCGACCTGGTGCGGTTCGATGCCGGCCATCGCGTACGCGCGCTCCGCGGCCATCGTGGTGGCTCGCAGTCCGGTGAACGTGCTCTTCTCGTGGAGATAGGGATGGTCGGTGGCGACGCCGAACCCGGCGACGTAGACCGGGTTGTCGGTGAACTCGCTCGCCCGGTCCGCGTTCACGAGCAGCACGGCCGCGGCGCCGTCGGTCTGCGGACAGCAATCGAGCAGGTGCAGTGGGTGACAGACGGGCACCGACCTCAGCACGTCGTCGATCGTGATCTCGTTCTGGAAGTGCGCGTACGGATCCCGAGCGCCGTTGTAGTGGTTCTTCACGGCCACCGACGCGAGCATCTCGCGCGTGGTGCCGAACTCGTGCATGTGGCGCGTGGCGAACGGGGCGAAGAGCACGGGTGCGGTCTCGCCACGCGTGTAGACGGGATGACCGGCAGCCGCGCGCGCGAGCAGGCCCTCGTCGGCCGACTTGTCGCGCATCTTCTCGACGCCGATCACGAGCACGACGTCGTGTACGCCGCTGGCCACGACCATCGCGCCGATCCGGAACGCGTCGGACCCCGACGGACACGCGTTCTCCACGCGCGTGCAGGGGATGCCGGCGAGACCGATCGCGGTGGGAACGGTGTTGCCGCCGATGCCTTCCTGGCCCCAGAGCGTGCCGCGCTGCGTCGCGACGATCGCGGCCTCCACGAGGTGCGGGTCGAAGCCCTTGTCGACCGCGGCCACCGCCGCGTCGAACGCGCCCGACGCCATCTGCTCGTAGCTCTGGTCGAAGAGCTCGCCGAACTTGATGAGTCCACCACCGACG
>BTUT01000684.1:0-1564 GCA_045862935.1 Acidimicrobiia bacterium | reverse complement strand
GGGGGGGGCGGGGCTGGGCGGGGGGGACCGGGGGGGCGTCGGGGGGCCGCGGGTCCGGGGCGGTCGGGCCCGGGCGGTCGTACGGGGGACGCGGGGCAGGGCGGCCGGGGCCGGGCGGACGTACCGGGGACGCGGGGCAGGGCGGTCGGGGCAGGAGCGGTCGTGTCGGAAGCAGTCGACTACCCGGGGCTCGTGTCCGACCTGGCGGCCGAGGAGGCCGCGCTCGACGGGGTGGTCGCCGCCCTCGACGGCGAGGCCTGGGCGACGGCGACGGCGGCCGCGGGCTGGGACGTGCGGGACACGATCGCCCACCTCGCCACCGCCGAGGAGCTCGCGGGGCTGGCACTCACCGACCCCGAGGCGTTCACGGCCCGGCTGACCGCGCTGCTCTCCCATCTCGACGCCGCCGAGGCCGCGATGACCGCTCGGGGTCGCGAGCGATCCGGGCCGGACGTGCTCGCGTGGTGGCGCACCGAGCGGGCCGCGGTGCTCGCGGCGTTGCGCGCGCACGACGCCCGCGACCGGGTGCCGTGGATCGCCGGCCCGATGTCGGCGGCGTCGTTCGCCACCGCTCGGCTGATGGAGACCTGGGCGCACGGGTTCGACGTGGCCGACGCGCTGGGCGTCGTCATGGAGCCGACGGCGCGGCTCCGCCATGTCGCCGATCTCGGCGTCCGGACCCGCTGGTTCGCGTACGCGGCGCACGGTCGCGAGATGCCCAGGGTCGACGTGCGCGTCGAGCTGCGGGCCCCCGACGGATCGACGTGGACGTGGGGCGCCGACGTGGGTCAGGCGGTGCGAGGTGACGCGCTCGACTTCTGCCTCGTGGTCACCCAGCGCCGTCACGTCGACGACACCGCGCTCACGGTGACCGGGGACGCGGCGCGCGAGTGGATGTCGATCACGCAGGCGTTCGCCGGCCCGCCGTCGACCGTCGCGCGCGGGCGCGGCATGGGAGCCTGATCCCGGACGCACAGTCCGTCGGTGCGTCCCTCGCCCCTCGCGTGCGGGGGCGAAGGACGCATCATGGGGTCGGGGGATGGGTGGCGATCGGGGGGCGGCGCTCCCGCCAGGGGCGGGCGGCTTCGAGCTGGGAGGCGAGGCGGATGAGGGTGGCCTCGTCGGCGGGGCGGCCCACGACCTGCACCCCGACGGGGAGCCCGTCGCCGTCGGTCGCGAGCGGCAGCGACACCGCGGGCTGACCGGTCGTGTTCCAGAGCGCGGTGAACGGCGTGAGCGCGAACACCGTCGCCATCTCCTCGATCCCCTTGCCCTGGAGCGCCCCGACCGGCGGGGGCGGGGCGGCGACCGTAGGGCACACGAACGCGTCGTACTCGTCGAAGAACGCGACCACCCGACGTGAGAGCGACTGGAGCGCGTTCATCGCCTTGGCGTAGTCGACCGCGCTCACCGTGCGGCCGAGCCCGATGAGCGTGGCCATCCACGGGTCGAGCGTCTCGAGCGGCGGGTAGGGCACGGTGTCGGCATCGGCCGCGTGGTTGGCCGCGAAGATCACCGACGCCGACATCAGCACCTCGTCGCCGTAGCCCGGCGGCACCGCCTC
>BTUT01000683.1:0-1574 GCA_045862935.1 Acidimicrobiia bacterium | reverse complement strand
GGCCAACCAGCTCATGCCGAAGCCGGCGCACCTCACCTGGGAGGAGGCGGCGGTGAACGCGCTCGCGAACTCGACGAGCTACCGCATGCTGGTCAGCCCGAACGGCGCGCAGATGACCCAGGGTCAGACCGTGCTGATCTGGGGCGCGAGCGGCGGCATCGGCGCGTACGCGTGCCAGTACGTGCTGAACGGTGGGGGAACCCCGGTGGGGGTGGTGTCGTCGCCGGAGCGCGCCGCGCTGCTGCACGAGCTGGGGGTCGAGCACGTGATCGACCGCCGGGCCGAGGGCTACCGGTTCTGGTCCGACGACCACACCCAGGACCCGGTCGAGTGGCGGCGGCTGGGCAAGCGGATCCGCGACCTCGCGGGTGTGGATCCCGACATCGTGTTCGAGCACCCGGGGCGGTCGACGATGGGTGCTTCCGTGTTCGTGTGCGCGCGCGGCGGGCAGATCATCACGTGCGCCGCGACCACGGGGTTCACGATCGAGTACGACAACCGCTATCTCTGGATGAACCAGAAGTCGTTGAAGGGATGCCATTTCGCGAACTACCGCGAGGCCTGGGAGGCCAACCGCCTCGTCTGCGAGGGCAGGATCCACCCCACGCTCTCGGCCGTCTTCCCGTTCGAGCAGACCGGCGAGGCGGCGTACCAGGTGCACAAGAACCTGCACGAGGGCAAGCTCGGTGTGCTGGTGCTCGCTCCCGCCGAGGGCCTCGGCGTGACCGACGCCGAGATGCGCGAGCGCCTCCTGCCCCAGATCACGCTGTTCCGTCGGCACGGCTGAGCGAGGAGAGGCGACGATGAGTGACGCACCGGGGCTCACCGAGATCGACCACGTGGCGATCGCGGTGCGCGATCTCGACGCGGCGGTCGAGTACTACCGCGCGACCTACGGCGTCGACGTCGACCACCGGGAGGTGGTGGAGCGCGACGGCGTGGAGGAGGCCCTCTTGAAGGTTGCCGACTCCTACGTGCAGCTCCTCACCCCCATCCGGGACGACTCACCGGTCGCGAAGTGGATGGAGAAGCGGGGCGAGGGGATCCACCACGTGGGGTACCGCGTCGCCGACTGCGCGGTCGCGCTCGACCGGGTCAAGGCCCAGGGGCACCAGGTGATCGACGAGGCGCCGCGCCCGGGCAGCCGGGGCACCACCGTGGCCTTCGTCCATCCCCGGGCCGCCTTCGGCACGCTCATCGAGCTCGTCGAGGAACCCCGGAGTTGAGTCGCTGACGATCAAGTTTCTTGGGTCGCTGCGAAATAGGTTGCCGGCGGGGAGCGTTGGGAGACCACGCCCGACGAGGCAAGCGACACTCAGGAAGCGACTCAGGAGGTCCCGCCATGGCGTTGATGCGCTACGACCCGTTCCGCGAGATGGACCGGTTCACCGATCAGCTCTTCGGATCCCCCACCCGTTCGCCGTGGATGCCCATGGACGCCGTCCGGCGGGGTGATCACGTCGAGATCACCTTCGATGTCCCCGGCGTGAACCCCGACGACATCGACGTCTCCGTCGAGCGCAACGTGCTCACGGTGAAGGCCGAGCGTTCGTGGTGGCCGGCCGAGGGCGACG
>BTUT01000682.1:0-1587 GCA_045862935.1 Acidimicrobiia bacterium | reverse complement strand
GCTCGACGAGGTCGGCTCGGGGGTCGTCACCGACGTCGAGCGCGACGAGGACACCGGGCTCTACGAGGTCGAGGTCACCCGGGCCGACGGCACCGAGGTCGACGTCCTCATCGACGAGCGGCTCCGGGTGGTCGCCACCGAGGACGACCGCGACGACGGCGGTCACGACGACGGCGACCTCGACCGCCGCGACCTCGACGACGGCGACCACCCCTTCGACGACTGACGGGTCCTCGATCCGGCGGTCAGACCCGGCCGCGGGCTCACCCGGGCGGCTCGCGGCCGGGCCCGGCGGCGGTCTGCTCCCGGGCGCGCTCGAGGAAGCCGTCGAGGGCGCCCGCCGGGAGCCCGCCGCGGAGCATCTCCACCAGGGCGGCGTTCTCGCGGGCTACGGCGGCGGCGATGGCGTCGCGGGGTGGCGCGTTGAGGAGCCGCTTCACCACCATGAGCGCGGGCACCGGCCGGGTGGCGAGGACGGCAGCGTGGGCGCGGGTGACGTCGAGCAGCTCCCCGGGATCGCAGACCTTCCAGGCCAGGCCCATCGCGTGCGCCTCGGCGGCGGTGATCCACTCCGACGACAGGAGCACCCACGCGGCGTTCTGGCGCCCCACGACCTGGGGGAACAGGTACGACGACCCGGCCTCCGGTGGCGCGCCGAGCTCGGTGAACGGGCAGCGCAGGCGCGCGTCCGACGCCACGAGCACGAGGTCGGCGAAGGCGAGGATCGTCATGCCGAAGCCGACGGCGACACCGTTCACCGCGGCGAGCAGCGGCTTGGGGAAGTCGGCGAGCGTGTCGAGGAGGCGCGCGAACATCGAGACGCCCGCACCCGGGTCGCGCCGCCCCGCCGGGTCCCGACCGGCACCCGGACCCCCGTCGTCCCCCGCACCCGGGCGCGTCTCGCCGCCCGCACCCGGACCCGCCTCGGCCCCGGCGCCCGGCCGGGTGAGGTAGGCCCTGAGGGCCTTGAGGTCGGCGCCCGTGCTGAAGGCCCGCCCGCTCCCCGAGAGCACCACCACCGAGATGCCGGGATCGGCGGCGGCGGCGTCGAGCGCGTCGGCCAGGTCCGTCACCAGGCCGTTGTCGAAGGCGTTCAGGCGCTCCGGCCGGTGCAGGAGGATGGTCCGCACCGCGCCCTCGTCGGAGGTCCTCACGTTCGCCACGTTCACTCCCCGGTCGTCGTCGGTCGTCGCCGGTCGGCGTCCGCGACACAGGTTGTCATCCGGGGATCGTCGGTGGAGGGCTGGCGCGTCGGCGGGTCGATCCGGCCCGAGGGGCTCCACTACGATCCGCGGCCGTGTCCGCGCACGGTCTGGACCGTCGCCGAGCCCGAGCCGGTCCCACGAGCCGGGGTCCGGCGCCTCATCCCGGCGCGACTCCCGCGCGCGCCCGACGACGGCGCGACGCCCTCGCATGATCCACGTCCTCGACGCGCTCGTCGTCCGCCCGGGCACCCTCGACGAGGTCCGGGCCCTGGTGCGCGACGTGTACGAGCCGGCGCTCGGCGCGCTCGGCGCGCGGCTGGCGCACACCTGGATGGCGCCGCCCGTCGAGCTGCTCGACGACCCGATCGAGCTGCTCCTGCTC
>BTUT01000681.1:0-1591 GCA_045862935.1 Acidimicrobiia bacterium | reverse complement strand
GTCGCGGAGATCGCGCGCCCGATCTCCATCGGATCGCCGTAGAGATCGTGCTCCTCCACCGGATCGCCCGCCCGCAGCACCGCGCGCGCTTGGATCAGCGCCGACTCCGGCACCGCGTCGCCACGCAGCGCGAGGCCCCAGCCGACCACCGAGCTGCCGCCGCCGTAGGTCTCGAGGTCCCCGAAGAGCGAGGTCGCGGGCACGATGCGCAGCTCGCCCGGTCCACGCTCGCTCGCGTCCGAAGGCGTCGTGAACGAGAGCTCGGCCGCGCCTTGGCCGGGCTCGGTGAGCACCTCGCGTCGCTCACGCACGAGGCGCGCGTCCTCGAAGATCACGAGCGGTCGGCGCACCGCGTCGTAGGGCGCGCCGTCGCTCGCGCGCAGCGCACGGATCACCAAATGGCCGTTGCCCGCGGTGGGCGTTCCGATCGCCACGATGCGCTCGATGGTGGCCTCACCGTTGCGCGGCGCGAGCGTGCACACCACCTCCTCCGCGACGCGGCCGAGGTGGCCGACGAAGCGATCGACGCGCTCCCGGGTTGGCGGGATGAACGGCAGCCCGTCACTCCAGCCCCGTACCTCGAAGTATGCCTGGATCTCCTCGAGCGAATCCTCCAGCTCGACGGTGGCGTCGTGTGCGCTCACAGCTTGGCCCCGAACCGCTCGACGATGGCCCGGGCCGCCACCCTGGCCTTCTGCTTGACCTCCTCGGGGTCGATGCCACCCAGCGGGTGCTCCACGATGACCACCGCCAGGTCGGGGTGGCCCATGGCCTTGGACTGCAGCGCGGCCAGGCGCTCGAAGGCGTCGGTGCCCACGGTGACGGTGGGGATGCCGCGCTTCTCCAGTTCGACGGAGGCGTGGATACACCACGCCGTGCAGCTGCCTCAATCGGCGGAGCCGACGAGGACCCAGTCGGTGGTGGCGACGAGGTCCTCGATGACCTGCGGGTCGGCCGCGGCGGCCACCGACTTGTGGGCCACCGTGACCAGCTCGACGCCGTGGTCGGGCCCGAGCAACTCTGCGATGGAGGCCAGGATCAGCTCGGCGTGCTGCTTGCCGTTCTCCAGCACACCGACCCGCGAGCCCTGCAGGCGGCTGATGCCCCCGCTGCCGACGGCGGCCGCCGGCTCCGGGGCGGTGGGGTTGACGAGGCGCACCTTCATGGCGCGCATTCTCTCACCCCGTGGGCGGCGGTGCTGGCGGAGGTGCCGGTGCGTCGGGGTCGATGCCCAGCGCCCGCAGCCTCGCCTCCAGGTCGGCGGCGCGGGTGGCCAGATCGGCCGCCCGGGAGGCGAGGATGTCCTGAAGCTCCTCGCTGCTCGAGAACGACAGGCCGTCGGTGGTGTGGAACGTGACCCCCGCCGCGCCCGGATCCACGGTCACGGTGATGTTGCCCAGCTCGGGCATGGGCAGACCGTTCCACGAGGAGGGCTCGGCCTCGCCAGGGCCAAGGCGCAGCACGGCAGCGGTGCCCGCGTCCGCCACGATGATGTACACAACCGGGCCGAGGGCCTGCAGCCGCTGCACCTTGCGCCGGAAGCGGGCGAAGCTGTCGGTCTCGGAAGGGATCTCGACCACCGCCGCCGGAG
>BTUT01000680.1:0-1595 GCA_045862935.1 Acidimicrobiia bacterium | reverse complement strand
CTGCGGTCGAAGATCACGACCTCGCCCGCGGCGGGCAGGTGCGGGATGTACCGCTGGACGTACATCTGCGACTTCTCGCGCTCGGTGGGTGCGGGGAGCGCGACCACGCGGAAGACCCGGGGACTGACCCGCTCGGTGATCGCCTTGATCGTGCCGCCCTTCCCGGCGGTGTCGCGCCCCTCGAACACGACGCACACCTTCGCCCCGGTGGACTTGACCCATTCCTGCATCGCGACCAGCTCGCCGTGGAGGCGCCGGAGCTCGTGTCGGTACTCCTTCTCCTTCATCGGCGGGGGCGGCGTCGCCGGCGGCGCCGGCTCGGCCTGCGGTGCGGGCGCCCCCGCATGCCGGGCGTGGTCGTGCTTCCGGTGGGCCGGGTGGTGCTTCTTCGACTTCTTCCCCATGACCGATTCCCCCCTGGAGCCTGGGCGCCGCCCCTCCGGATCATGCAGTCTGCCCGGACGTCGACGTCGGGGCCACCGGCGTCCCGCTCGGGCGCCCGACGGTCGTGCCGGGAGCGCGCGCCGGCTCGGGTCCGGCTCGGGGTCCGGCCTCTGTCCCGGTGACATGTGAGAGCATGCCGCCCGGCGGTGCCGGGTGCCCGGATCCCGCCGCCGGATCCCGCCGGGTGGCCATGAACGGAGGCGTGATGACGATCGCGGGCGATCTCGACACCAACGTCGCGTGGTACGCGCGGAGCACCGAGGACACCCTGGGGGCGCTCGGGGTCGACGCCGACGAGGGACTCGACGCCGGCGAGGTCGAGCAGCGCCTCGCGCGGTACGGACCGAACCAGATCGCCACGGAGCCGCCGCCGAGCCTGTGGGTGGTCGCGCGCGGTCAGCTCTCCAACCCGATGAACATCATGCTCATCATCGTCTCGGTGGCGAGCTTCACCATCGGACAGGTCGCCACCGGCATCTTCGTCGGGCTCCTGGTGACGTTCAACGTGGTGATGGGCTCGCGCCAGGAGCTCAAGGCCCGCGCGAGCGTCGATGCGCTGGCCCAGCTCCAGGTCCCGCACGCACGGGTGCGGCGCGAGGGCCGGGTGGAGGTGGTCGAGGCCGTGGGCCTCGTTCCCGGCGACATCGTGCTGCTGGAAGCCGGTGACGTCGTGCCGGCCGACGGCCGCATCCTCACGTCGGCGACGCTCGAGGTGCAGGAGGCCGCGCTCACGGGCGAGAGCGCCCCCGTCGCGAAGAGTGCGGGTGCCCTGACCGGGGGCGACGTCGCGCTCGGCGACCGCACCAACATGGTGTTCCAGAACACCCAGGTCACACGGGGCACGACGAGCCTCGTGGTGACGGCGACGGGCCAGGCCACGCAGATGGGCCGCATCGCCGACATGGTCACCGCGACCCAGCGGGTGCGCTCCCCGTTGCAGCGCGAGCTCGACGGGCTCACGAAGATCTTCGGTGTGCTCGCGTGGACCGCGGTCGCGATCATCGCGATCGTCGGCATCGCGCGGGACCAGGAGACCGAGACGCTCGTGCTCCTGTGCATCTCCACGGCGATCTCGGCGATCCCGGTCGGGCTCCCGACGTTCGTGCAGACGATGCTGTCGTCGGGCGCGCAGCACCTCGCCGAGTCCAAGG
>BTUT01000679.1:0-1599 GCA_045862935.1 Acidimicrobiia bacterium | reverse complement strand
GTGCGGACCATGCCCGGGGTGGAGACGCGCTTCAAGGATGTCAACCTGGTGGTCGTCCGCGAGAATACCGAGGGACTCTACTCCGGCATCGAGCATATCGTGGTGCCGGGCGTGGTCGAGAGCCTCAAGATTATCACCGAGAAGGGCTCGACCCGGATCGCCAGATACGCCTTCGAGCTGGCCCGGCGCGAGGGCCGCAAGAAGGTGACCGCCGTTCACAAGGCTAACATCATGAAGCTGAGCGACGGCCTCTTTCTCGAGTGTGCGCGGCGTGTGGCCCGAGACTATCCCGAGGTCGAGTACGAGGAGGTCATCGTCGACGCGCTGAGCATGCGCCTGGTGATGGACCCCACGCAGTTCGACGTGCTCGTCATGGAGAACCTCTACGGCGACATCATCTCCGATCTCGCCGCCGGCCTGATCGGCGGCCTCGGGCTGACGCCAAGCGGCAACATCGGCGAACGGGCGGCGGTCTTCGAGGCGGTCCATGGCTCGGCGCGGGACATCGCCGGGAAGGGCATCGCCAACCCCACGGCGGTGACGCTGGCCGGTGTGATGATGCTGCGCCACCTCGGCGAGCTGGACGCCGCCGACCGCATCGAGCGCGCCATCGGCCGGGTGCTCGAGGAGGGCGAGCACTGCACGCGCGACCTCGGGGGGACCGCCTCCACGCGTGAGTTTGCGGATGCGGTGATCGCGTCGTTGAACGCGACGACGGTGTGATCGGTCGCGCTGACGTAGCGCTCTCGGCGAGTTACCGCCGACCGCCCATCGGGGACTGCCCGACCGGGGCAGGCCGCCCGAGCGCGCTCGTGTGGCTCTTGCGATGGAATCCCGCGGTCGGCGGTCGGGCGGCCTGCCCCCCGCATGGGGGGTCAGCGGTCTCTCCCGTCGCGCCGGCCGTTAGGAACTCGGATCGGGACAGATGACGAACGAGCGCACCTACGATGCGATCGTCGTCGGCTCGGGGCCGAACGGGCTCGCGGCGGCCGTTACGCTGGCCCGCGCCGGTTGCAGGGTGCTCGTACTTGAGGGGCGGGAGGCCATCGGCGGGGGAACCCGCTCGGCCGAGCTGACCCTGCCGGGCTTCGTGCACGACGTCTGCTCGGCCATCCACCCCATGGGCGCTGCCTCGCCGCTCTTCCGCACCCTGCCCCTCGCCGAGCACGGACTGGAGTGGATCGAGCCGCCCGCCCCGCTCGCGCATCCCTTCGACGACGGAACGGCCGCCGTGCTCGACCGCTCGATCGCGGCGACCGGCGGGACTCTCGGGTGCGACGGCCGGGCGTACCGCACGCTCATGGCGCCGCTCGTGGCGGATTGGGAAAAGCTCGCGCCCGAGATCCTCGGTCCGCTGCACGTCCCGCGGCACCCGCTGGTCCTCGCTCGCTTCGGCCTGCGTGCGATCCGCTCGGCCCGCGGCCTCGCCCACAGCGCGTTCGAGGGCGAGCGCGCCCGCGCCCTCTTTGCCGGGGTGGCCGCCCACTCGATGCTGCCGTTGGAGGCGCCGGTCAGCGCCGCGGTCGGGCTGGTTCTGGGGATCTCGGGGCACGCCGTCGGGTGGCCGCTGGCGCGCGGCGGCTCGGAGCGCATCGCCTG
>BTUT01000678.1:0-1607 GCA_045862935.1 Acidimicrobiia bacterium | reverse complement strand
CTCTCCGGCGCCCAACCCCGCGCCTCACCCGGGGATCACTCCTCCGCCAGGGCGCCCTTCGCCTCCATCACCTCGAGCTCGTCGACGGTCATGAGGACGGCACGGGCCTTCGAGCCCTCCGAGGGGCCCACCACGCCCTTGCGCTCCAGCAGGTCCATGAGCCGACCCGCGCGCGCGAACCCGACGCGAAGCTTGCGCTGGAGCATGCTCGTGGAGCCGAGCCCGCTGCGCACCACGAGGCTCATCGCCTCGCCGAGCAGCGCGTCGTCCTCGTCCTCGGCGGTCGAGGCTCCCCCTCCAGGCGCGCCGTCGTCGGCGATCCCCGACACGTACCTGGGCTCCGAAGCCTGGCGTCGCCAGTGGGCGGCGACCTTGCGCACGCACTCCTCGTCGACCCACGCACACTGGATGCGCTGGGCCCGACTCGACGATGCGGTGACCATCAGGAGGTCGCCCTTGCCCACCAGCTTCTCGGCTCCCGCCTGGTCGAGGATGACCCGGGAGTCGGCGAGGCTGGTGACCGAGAACGCGAGCCGGCTCGGGACGTTCGCCTTGATCACGCCGGTGATCACGTCGACCGACGGGCGCTGGGTCGCGATGACGAGGTGGATCCCCACCGCGCGGGCCATCTGCGCGATCCGGCACACACTGGCCTCGACGTCACGTGCCGCCACCATCATCAGGTCGTTGAGCTCGTCGACGACGATCACGATGAACGGGAGCCGCTCGTAGCCCTTGCCGGTGACGGGATCGGGATCGTCGACCGTCGGGAGATCGCCGCGGTCGAACGCCGCGTTGTACCCCGTGATGTCGCGGACACCCACCTCCGCGAGCACCTCGTAGCGCAGATCCATCTCGCGCACCGCCCACTCCAGGGCGTTCGCCGCCTTCTTCGGGTTGGTCACGACCGGCGTGAGGAGGTGCGGCGTGTCGTTGTAGGCACCGAGCTCGACCCGCTTGGGATCGACGAGGATCAACCTGACCTGCTCGGGCGTGTTGCGCATGAGCAACGACGTAACGACGGAGTTGATGCAGCTCGACTTGCCGGCCCCGGTCGATCCCGCGATGAGCACGTGCGGGAGCGTGGCGAGGTTGAGCATCACCGGTCGGCCCGCGATGTCGCGCCCCAGGCCCACCTCCAACGGATGTGACGCGTCCCTCGCCTCCTGCGACGAGAGGATGTCACCGAGCGTCACGAGCTCGCGCTGGCGGTTCGGCACCTCCACCCCGATCGCACTGCGGCCGGGGATCGGGGCCAGGATGCGCACGTCGGGCGAGGCCATCGCGTACGCGATGTCGTGGCTGAGCGCGGTGACGCGGTTCACCTTCACGCCGGGCGCGAGCTCGAGCTCGTAGCGGGTGACCGTGGGCCCGACGGTCATGCCCACGAGGTGCGCGTCGACGCCGTGCTGGTGGAGCGCGGCTTCGAGGACCCTGCCACCCTCCTCGACGAACCGGCGCTCGACCCCCTTGCCGTCACCCTTCTTCAGCAGGCTCGCCGCGGGCAGCTTCCAGACGCCGGGTCTCCCCACCGGGCCGAGGTCGATCGCCATCTGCTCGCCCGGGCCGGCGTCGATCACACCGGCCGGCGGGTCGGCCTCGACGTC
>BTUT01000677.1:0-1614 GCA_045862935.1 Acidimicrobiia bacterium | reverse complement strand
CGTCGGCCTCACTCCCCGCTGACGCAGCTCCTGCGATTTGATGCGTCCCAGATGCACGTATACGCGGCTGTGGGACGCATCATCGGGGGTGGGGGTCGAAGAGGTCGAGGAGATGGTCGATGACGCGGCCGGCCTCCGCCTGGGCGGCCGGGGAGAGGTGCAGGTCGTCCTCCCAGGCGTGCAGCGAGTCGTTCACCTGCTGGGCGAGCTCGAGCCCGGTGGGGGTGAGCGCCACCACCACCCGCCGCCGATCCGCGGGGTCGGCCGAGCGTGTGAGCCAGCCGGCCGTCTCGAGGCGGTCGAGGGCGAGGGTCATCCCGCCGCTCGTGCGGTCGAGGACCTCACAGATGCGCGAGGGCGTGGCGCGATGGCCGGGCGAGCGACGGATCACCGCGAGCACGAGGTAGTCACCGGTCGAGAGGCCGGCCGCTCCGGTGAGGTCGTCGAGCACCCGCCGCACGAGCAGGTCGAGGCGCACCAGGCGCGCAACGATCCCGACGTCCGCCGGCAGCCCGAGCTCGGCCGCCCAGTCGCGGGTGTGGGTTTCCGCGGCCGCGGTGGCCACCTCAGGCCGCGATCCCGAACCGTTCGAGTCCGTACGCGCGGATCGCGTTGCCGCGCACGAGCAGGCGCACCTCGTCGGCGTCGAGGCCGGCGGCCGACGCGAGCCGGTGCGCGACGGCGCGCGAGTTCGGCCAGCTCCCGTTGGGGTGCGGGTAGTCCATCTCGAAGACGATCTGGCCCATGCCGACCTCGTCGCGGCTCTTGAGGCCGTGCAGGTCGTCGAAGATGCAGCCGAAGACCCGGTCGCGGACGTAGGACGAGGGGGGCTCGGGGAGCTCGACACCGCCGACGTCCTCGCGCCAGACACCGTCCATCCGCTCGAGCTGGAACGGCATCCAGCCGACCTGGCTCTCCGCGTACGCGAGCTTCAGCGTGGGGAACCGCTCGAGCGTGCGCGACCAGATGAAGTCGGCGAGCGACCCCTGCGCGTTCTGCGAGTTCAGCGACATCGACACCGCGAGCGGCGCATCGGGAGACGTGGTGGGCATGGTCGACGACGAGCCGATGTGCATCGACACCGTGGTGTTGGTCTCCTCGCAGGCCTGGAAGAGCGGGTCCCACTTCCCGGTGTACAGCGACGGGTAGCCGAGCTTCGACGGATTCTCGCTGAACGCGATCGCGGAGCTGCCCTTGGCGGCGCAGCGCCGGACCTCCTCCGCGGCGAGCTCGGGGTCCCACAGCGGGACGACGGTGAGGGGGATCAGTCGGCCCTTGCCCGCACCGCCGCACCACTCGTCGATCATCCAGTCGTTGTAGATCCGCAGGCACGCGAGGCCCAGCTCGTGGTCGGACCGCTCGGCGAAGCCCTGCCCGGCGAAGCGCGGGAACGTGTTGGGGTAGTTGATCGAGACCTCGACATGACCTTCGTCCATGTCCGCGAGCCGGGCGGCCTGGTCGTAGGTGCCGGGCCGGAACTCGTCGTAGATCGCGGGCCGGTTCTCGTGGGTCTCGACCGGGAGCCCGCCGCACGCGTGGAGGAAGCCGGTCGGCAGGACGAGGTCGTCGAAGAGCCAGATGTCGCACCAGTCGCCGTCGGGCACGTCGCGCAGC
>BTUT01000676.1:0-1639 GCA_045862935.1 Acidimicrobiia bacterium | reverse complement strand
CGGTCCTTGAACGTGCCGGGCTCACCCTCGGCGCCGTTCACGACGAGGTAGCGGCGTGTGCCCTCCTGGCCGGCGATCCCCGCCCACTTGCGCGCGGTGGGGAAGCCACCACCGCCCCGGCCGCGCAGGCCCGAGCGCGCGATCTCGTCGATGGTCGCGGCCGGGCCGCGGGCCTGGGCGGCCTGCACCCCGAGACCGCCGACGCCGGTCGCGAGCCAGGCGTCGAGGGTCGTGATCCGCTCCGGGGGAAGCAGGTTCGTCGTCGTCACGTCGCACCTCCCTTCACGGCCTCGCCGGCCTGCGGGTCAGTCCCTCGTGAACGTGACCCGCCAGTCGCCGGACTCCAGCTCGTCGGCGACGTAGGTGAATCCCTGCTCACCGAGGACGCCCTCGAGGGGCACCGGGTCGAAGGGGGCGTACACCACGAGCGCCTCGCCGCTTCCGACCTGGGCCGCGGCGTCCATGATCTCGGCGAACGGCTCGCCGCCCGCCGCCAGCGTCGGACGGGCATCGACCACGCGCGCCGTGCTCGTGATGTCGATGGCCCACTCCTCGGGGCCGCTCTCCACGTACTCCCAGCGGAACTGGTGGGGCCGGGTGGCGTCGAGCTGGTAGCGCAGCGGGGCCGGGTCGTGGTCGTTCACGAGCCGGAGGGTCTCACCGGCGGCGAGCGTGTCGAGACGCTCGAAGATGGTCTCGTGGCGCTCCCGCGGCGGAAGCGGTCGGACGTCCAGCGTCTGCATCGTTGCTCCTCGTCTCTGCTCGGTCCCTGGTCGGTCCCTACTCGGTCTCTGCTCGGCTCGATGCCGGTCTGTGCTCGGCTCGATCGCAGCCCGTTATTCTTCTATCATAGACTAGAAAAATCAGTTTCGCGAGGGTGACTCCGGGAGCGCGACGAGCACACCCGGGGGAGCACACCCCCGACCCGTGAGGGGAGTCGTCCGATGGCGGTCCCACCCCAGCCCAGCCCACCGACCGCCGCCCGACCGGCGGCGCCGTTCGTGCCCGGTGCGCCCGCGGTCGTGCCCCCGGCGTCGGTTCCCCTCGGCTTCCTCGCCGCGGCCGGTGTGGGTCTGATCGGCTTCGGGCTCGCGGTGTGGTTCGCGGCCGACAGCATCGTCACGGCGCCGGCGATCCCCGGCGCGGTCTCGGCCGTGCACGTCGGCATGCTCGCCTTCCTCACGACCGCGGTGCTCGGGGCGATCCACCAGTTCACCCCGGTCGTGGCCCGCCGACCGCTGCGGTCGGTGGCCGTGGCCCGGCTGACGCTCGTCGGCATGATCGCGACGGCGTGGCTCCTGCCCTCCGGGTTCGCGCACGGTCCCGAGGCGCTCATCCGCGCGGGGGCCGTCGCCGGCGTGGTGACCGTGCTGCTCGCGGCGTGGAACCTGTCGCAGCCGCTCACCGCCCGCGACGGCGGCGTGCCGCTCGTGGGCCTGCGGTGCTCCGTGGGCTTCCTCGTCGCCACCGTGGCCTTCGGGTTCGTCTACGCGTTCGACCGGCAGGCGGGCTGGTTCCCGCTGCTCCCCCACCGGGTGCTGGCCCACGCCCACCTCGGCCTGCTCGGCTGGCTCGGCATCACCTACGTCTCGGTCGCCGAGAAGCTGTGGCCGATGTTCCTGCTCGCGCACCGCCCGCG
>BTUT01000675.1:0-1648 GCA_045862935.1 Acidimicrobiia bacterium | reverse complement strand
GGGCGCGGACGGTCGACGCGTTCGTCGACATGTACCGCGTGCTCCTCGGTCGCCCCGCACGCCAGGAGCCATGAGCCAGGAGCCATGAGCCAGGAGCCATGACGGGTGCCACGACAGGAGCCCACGTGACCCGAGCAGGCTCGACGACATCCGGGACGCCGCGATCTGTCCCCGGCGCTGACGCCGGAGACGTGGAGCGCGAGCTCGACCGGCTGTCGCTCGAGGAGGCGCTGCGCGACTTCGAGATCGCGAACGCGCGCGTGATCGAGCTCACGCGGCGGCTCGTGGACCTCGGCCTGGAGGTCACCGCGCTGCGCGAGCAGCTCGTCGGCACGCAGGAGGCGCTGGTCCACGCCCGCCGCGAGAACGAGGCCATCCGCGCCACGATGACCTTCAAGCTGGCGGACCTCGTGCGCAAGGTCCGCGCGCGCGTCCGCCGCTAGATGGCGACCCGCACGCTCGTCGCGGTCCTCGTCCACGGCGGGCGCGACTACGTGCCCGCCTGCCTGGAGTCGGCGGGAGGGCTCACCGGCCTGGGCGCCGACGTGGGGGTCCTCGTGCTCGACGACGCCAGCCCCGACGAGGGCTGGAGTGCCGAGGTGCGCGATCGGTGCGCCGCGCTCGGCCTCGAGTACTACCGGTCGCCGCGCAACCTCGGCATCCCGCGCAACATGAACCTCGCGCTCCGGCGGGCGGACGCCCGGGGTTACGACCACGTGGTCCTCGCCAACTCCGACGTGATCTTCCCGGCGAACCTCGTGGGGGGGCTCGTGGCCGCCGCGGCGCAGGACCCGGAGATCGCGTCGGTGACCGCGTGGTCGAACTCGGTGTCGGTGTTCTCGCTGCCCAACGCCGACGCGCGCGCGAACCTCGCGACCCGCGAGGCGGTCGACCGGGTGTCGGGCTGCCTGCACGACCACTTCGGCGCGCGCGTGGTCGACCTTCCCGTGGGTGTCGGCTTCTGCATGCTCGTCCCCACGCCGGTCGTACGCCGGGTCGGCCTGCTCGACCCGGTGTTCGGACGCGGCTACTGCGAGGAGGTCGACTGGTGCCTGCGCGCCGCCGCGATGGGCTACCGCCACGTGCTCGCCCCGGGGGTGTTCGTGTACCACATCGGTGGCGCGTCGTCGCGTGAGGTCGGGTTGCTCCAGGCCGCGCAGACGTCGGACCCCGCGAACGACGCGCTCATCGACCACCGCTACCCGCACTACCGCCGCGTGCTCCGGGAGCACGACGAGCGCGGGTCGATCGAACGCGTCCGTGAAGAGGGCGCGCGCGTCCTGGTCCTCGGGGCCGCGCGCGAGCGCGGGTACGTCGTCGAGGCGTCGCGGTTGGATCCCCTCGACGCGGGTCCCGCACCGCGCTTCGTCGTGGACCCGGCCCGACCGGGGGTCGCGGTCCGCGCGGTGCACGGCGGGTTCGAGGGCGCCGTCGACGTCGAGGACGGTGACGTGATCGCGACGCTGCAGCGCGCGGTGGGCCGGCTCCCCGAGCGCGTCGTGCTGCGCGACCGGGGCCCGGCGGGGGACCGGTTGGACGAGGCCGCCCGCGCGGCCGGCGTGCCGGTCGAGGACCGCTTCGCGTACCCCCAGGTGGTCTGAGCGCCGACCCCGCGGCTCGGGTGGGTGCCGGTCTCGGGCCGCCGGAG
>BTUT01000674.1:0-1649 GCA_045862935.1 Acidimicrobiia bacterium | reverse complement strand
GGGCGGCCCAGGGCGCCCGTACAGAGCCAGCTCGGGAACCACGGGCCGAACGCGGTTCGGGTCGAGCACGACCGACGCCGTGCCATCAGCCACATCCGAGACGATCTTGAGTGCTGTCCAGAGGCCGCAGGTCCGAGACAGCGCGATCGCGTGGCGCCCCAGATCGAGGACCTCCGCGGGGTCGGCCGGATAGAGCATCGGGATGTGCAGATCGCCGATGATCCCGGCCGACGATGAGGGAAGGGTCGAGCTCTTCGCGCTGGGATCGTCACCCACGAAGGCCACTGCACCGCCATCGAGGGAGGCACCCGCGTAGACGGCATGACGAAACGCGTCCGTGGCGCGGTCGACGCCGGGAGCCTTGCCGTACCAGATCCCCACCACGCCGTCGTAACGGCGATCCGGGAGCGTGGACGCGAGCTGGGATCCCATGACCGCGGTCGCCGCGTACTCCTCGTTGACTGCCGGGCGACATTCGATCGGCAGGTCCGGCACGAGTCGGGCCGCCCCGCGCATGGTCACATCGAATCCACCGAGCGGAGACCCCGGGTACCCCGACACGAACACGGCCGTGTTCCGCCCGCTGCGACGGTCGGCGCGCAGCTGCTCGATGGGAACACGGGCGAGGGCCTGAGTACCACTCAGGAACACCGTGCCCTCATCGGCGACGAACCGGTCGGCCAGCACATACTCGGCCTCGGCCATGACGTCCTCCTCGCAGGAGTCGAATCTCGGTCGACGCCTCCGGGCGTAGCGGAGGCTCATTGCTCTCATCTCGCCGGAGCGGGGGCACCGGTCGCTGCGGGTGGCTCCCGACCATGGGATTGACGATAGTGTCAAGTCGTGGTTGCACCGATCAAGGACCGAGTCGCGATCGTGGGCATCGGCCAGACCGCGTTCGGCAAGGGCCTCCCCGACTCCGAGCTCTCGCTGGCCTGCCAGGCGATCAGCGCCGCGCTCGACGACGCGGGCGTGGCCCCGTCGGAGGTCGACGGGCTCTCGTCGTTCACGATGGAGCCCGAACGTGAGCAGGAGGTCGCCCGCAACGTCGGCCTCGGCGACATCACCTTCTTCTCCCAGATCGGCTACGGCGGCGGCGCCGGGTGCGCGACCGTCCTCCACGCGGCGATGGCCATCGCCACCGGGCAGTGCGATGTCGCCGTCGCGTGGCGGGCCCGCAAGCGGGCCGACAAGGCCAGCCGGGTCTGGGCCCAGACCGCCGCACGGCTGAGCGACCAGTTCCAGTGGAGCCGGCCGTGGGGACTGATCCGGCCCGTCGACGAGGTGGCGCTGCTGATGCGGCGCTACATGCACGAGTACGGCGCTACCCGCGACCACCTCGCCAACGTGGCCCTCGCCTGCCGGATGCACGCGAACCGCAACCCGCTCGCGCAGATGTACGAGCGAACACTCACGCGCGAGCAGTACATGGACGCGCGTTGGATCAGCGAGCCGCTGTGCTTGTACGACAACTGTCTCGAGACCGACGGCGCGCTCGCAGTGGTGCTCGTGTCGGCCGAGCGCGCCCGGGATCTCCCCCAGCGGCCCGTCTACGTCCACGCGGGCGCGCAGGGCATTCCGCAGCAGCACCAGATGATGTCGAACTTCCACAACGACGATCCGCTGCTCGGACCTTCGTGGGCCGCCGC
>BTUT01000673.1:0-1653 GCA_045862935.1 Acidimicrobiia bacterium | reverse complement strand
TGCTGGGCCACCGTCGCCGGCACGAACGTCGTCAGGTCGATCTGGTCGCCCGAGGCGGGTGCCGGTGGCGTGAAGAGGGGGAACTCGAGGGTGCCGGCCATCGCGACGATCCGGTCCTCGATGAGCGCCTTCACCTCGGCACTGGTGGGAATCGCCTGGACGACGTCGGGCCTGGCGCTGATTCGGGCGGCCACCTCCGACGCCATCACGGGCGCCGCCGCCGCGTCGTAGGCCGATGGGGTGGCGAAGGTGACCGAGACGTCCGAGGCCGTCACCGCGCTCAGCCGGACCCTGATCTCGCCGTCGCTCTGCTGCACGGGCACCTTCACGTCGACCGTCATATCGGTGTTCATGTAGGTCTTGGAGACGCCCTGCACCTTGAAGTGCCCCGGCATGTGCACGGTGATCTGCGTCGCGCTGTCCACCGTGACGCTGATCGCCCCGCGGAATCCGGGGCTGCCCGGCTCGTCGTCGTAGATGTCGATGGTCACCATTACGGTGGTCGGCGAACCGGTGTCGAGATCCACCCATGGCTGACCGGTGCGGACGGTGTGGCCGAGGGCGGGATCGGCGTCGTACATCGCGTGGATCGCAGGCTCGACCAGCTCGGGCGTCAGCGTGATCGCCCCGCCCGAGACGACGAGGTTCAGCGCCGCGGCGGTCACCCCCGGGAAGCGCAGCATCAGCTTCGGCGGGACGCTCGCGTCCTTCTGGAACGTACCCGGCAGGTCGAACGTGATGCCGTACACGATGACATCGAGGTCGGGGATGTCGGTGACCTCCACCTCGACGCGCATCGCGAGGTGGAGCGTGGCCGCGAGATCGACCGGCGTGAGGGCGAGCGACGGGGGGTGCGTGACGACGTCCTCCGGCCGGACCGACACGTCGGCGAGGTGGCCGCCGACGGGGACGCCGGACCACTGCTGGCTGGCGGCGCCGTCGCTCTCGGAGAACGCCGCACGCAGGAAGTCGTTCAGCGTGGCCAGCGGCAGTTCCAGCACGTAGCGATAGCAGGAGGTGAGCGACACGGGATCCCCTCACACCCTGAACCGGATGGACTGGAGCCAGTGGTGCCGCCGCTCACCCGACCTGTAAGCGTCGTACACGTGGCGGGGATGGAAGATCAGCGCGCCCTGCCGCGCGCGATCGTACTCGGCCAGCAGCGCCGCCAGCGGGTACTGCTCGCGAAAGACCCGGCTGCGCACGCGCCGGCGTCGCGCGCGCGGGTCGGGATCTTCCTCCAGCACACCGGCCACCTCGCGCGGCAGCCGGCGCCGCGCCTCGGCGGACAGCGGCAGGTCCGCCTCGATGCCGAGCGCGATGAACTGCGCGCGCAGCTCGTGCTCGAGCCGTGCGATTCGCTCGACGAGCTTCGGGGGGAACCGGAGTCGATCGACAACGTGCGCCTTGAGCTCGGGCGTCAGCACGACGCCCGCGTCCTCGAGGGCGAAGAGCGGGTTCACCAGCAGCAGGCGCGCGAGCTCCGGCTGGCCGTTGAACCTCCGGCAGATGGTGCGGATGTGCCTGCGGAGATCGCGGTGCGTCTCGACGCGGATCGGATCGCCGCCGCCGGTGTCGTCCTTCACGGGCGCCTCCCCGGCGGGGCGGCGGCGCGACCGCCGCCCCGCTGCCGTCGAACCTCACTTGCAGGAG
>BTUT01000672.1:0-1654 GCA_045862935.1 Acidimicrobiia bacterium | reverse complement strand
CTTCGACGTCGTCGCCGGCGAGCCGGCCGAGGCGGTCCCACCGGTTGCGGGCGAGCCGGTTCAGGTCGGTGACGTCTTGGCGGCGCCACGCAAGCAGCGCAGTGTCCCGGCCGGCCTCGACGTCCGCAGCCCAGGCGTCTGCCATCTCGACCAGTGTCCCCACCCGCGTTCCCGAAACCCGGATCCGGTCCCGATCGACGTACCAGGCGACCGCGTCAGCGGGGTCGCCGTCACGTAGTGCGGCGAGGGCCCGGCGTTCGCCCGGGTCCTGGCAGACGTTCTCGCCGAGGGTGACGACGAGGTCTGGGTGACGTTCGAGTAGCGCAGCGAGCGCCCCGCCGGGTCCGACCGCCGAGAGCTGCCGGTGATCTCCGACGAGCACGAGCGATGCGCCCGCGCGCTCGACCGCAAGGACCGGGCGGGCGAGGTTGGCGTCGTCGACCATGCCAGCTTCGTCGACCACCACAACGGTCCGGTTGTCGAGGGTGATGTGGCCGTGGTCGAGGCGCCCCAACATGGACTGGAACGTCCGCGCCTCGACGCCGGCTTCGGCCGCGAGGGTGCGGGTGGCCTGTCCGCTCGTCGACGTGCCGAGCACCCGGTGGCCGGCCTGCTCGAGGGTGGTGCTGGCGGTGTCGAGCGCGGTGGCCTTGCCCGACCCCGCAACCCCGACCACCACCGACACACTTGGAAGCACATCGACTTCGACAAGCGCCGCGTGACGATCGCCCGCAGCATCGCCGAGATCGGCGGTGAGCTCGTAGAGAAGGACGCCAAGACGCATCAGGTCCTGCCGAGGGCGGCGATGGCCAGCAGGTCCGGCGGATGGCGCGCGATCAACGTCCCGCTGCATGTCCCGTCAGAGGTCCCGTTGCACCTCCCGTTCTGCGATTTCTCCCGACGTTGACGACGTCCCGCTCGACGTCGCGCTGCGTGCCGATGCGGTGTCCTGCGCCCGAGCCGCGCCAGAGTGAGGGGATGGCGAAGACCTGGTTGAGCATCCGGGTGGACCTCGTGCACGGGCGTGGTGAGGACTTCTGGCCGCGGCCCGGGCGCATCCTCACGGCCGCTCGGTCCCACACGTTCCAGCAGCTCGCCGACGCCATCAACCTCGCGTTCGGTCGCTGGGACTTCTCCCACCTCAGCGAGTTCGTGGTGGGCGACGGCACCCGCATCTCGCACGCCGACCCGCTCTACGACGCACCCGAGGACACCGTCGAGATCCGCACGGCCAAGCTGAGCCAGCTCCGACTCGGTGACCAGCTCGCGTACACCTTCGACTTCGGTGACCGCTGGCAGCACCTCTGCACCGTCGGGCCCGAGCGCGTCGACCCCTACGAGGTCTACGGCACCCAACCCCACCGGCCGGTGCCCTACTGGGGCTGGGGCCCGCTCCCCGACCAGTACGGCCGGCGCTGGGCAGAGGACGATCTCGAGAGCCCCGTACCACCCGATCCGCAGGGCTCCGACCTGCCGCCGATCCTGCCCGAGTGGCGCTGGCGCCAGGAGCACCGGCGATGACCACGATCGACGATGCCCTGGACTCGTTCCTCGCCGAGCAGGAGGCGAGGCTCGCGGCGCGGACCTTCCGCAACTACTTCGACGTCGTCGAGATGTTCCGCGCGTGCATGAACGGCTACGGCTACGAGTCGTT
>BTUT01000671.1:0-1655 GCA_045862935.1 Acidimicrobiia bacterium | reverse complement strand
CCGTGGGGCGCCCTCGGACAGGTGGTGTTCCGCGGCTGGCGGACGACGACGCGCCGGGTGCGACGCGCCGAGAGCCCCGGCGAGGCCTTGGCCGCGGACATGTGCTGGCGGTCGGTGCTCCTCGGCTCCGCGTGGACCGCGTTCGGCCGGCACGGAACATGAGCCGCGCCCTCGTCATCGCGTTCGACGCGCTGGACTCGGCGCTCATCGAGCGCCGCATCGCCGGGGGAGACCTCCCGCACCTCGCCCGGCTGCGCGCCCGAGCGGCCACGTTCGCGCTCCGGTCGCCGAACCCGTATCGCGCGGAGTACCCGTGGACCGAGCTCATGACGGGCTGCCGTCCCGACACCCTCCGCTACTGGAGCACGGTGGCCTTCGATCCCTCGGCCTACGACGCCTACCTCCAGGGCGCAGCCGCAGCGGCGCCGTTCTTCGACTTCGGCGATCAGGCCACCGTCGTGACCCTCGATCTCCCGAAGGTCGTGCGCCCGGCGACCGTGCGCGGGCTCCAGGTGCTCGGCTGGGGCGCGCACAGCCCGCAGCACCCGCTCGGGTCGCAGCCGCCCGGCGTGCTCGACGACATCGCCGCACGGTTCGGCGCCCACCCCGGGTTCCCGCTCGAGTACGCGGGCGCCTGGCACCAGGGCGCCTACCTCCGCCGGCTCGGTGCCGCCCAGGCGGCCGCCATCCGGCAGCGGGGCGCGGTCCTGCGCTGGCTCGCCGGGCGCGCACCGGATTGGGACCTGCTCATGACCCTCGTCGGCGAGACGCACCAGGTCGGCCACATGACCTACCACTGCGTCGCGGGGCTCCTCCACGAGGCACCGTCGGCCCCGGCAGCGCGAGGCGCACTCGACGAGGTGCTCTGCGCGGCCGACGAGCTCGTCGGCGACATGGTCTCGTGGGCCCCCGCGGACGCCGCGGTGGTGGTGTGCTCGGTGCAGGGCATGACGGCCGCCGACGACGACACCGCGGGCTCCATGATCCCCGAGGTCCTGCTCCGGTCGTTCCTCGGCGAGGCCCGCCTCCCGGCCGTCGACCTCGCAGGGTGGCTGCGGAGGGGCGCACCGCCGGTGATCCCCGGGCGAGCCGAGGTCCCCGCGGGCTGGTTCCGCGCGCACCTCACCGGCGGCCCGTTCACCCAACCCCGCCATCGGCTCGCGCGGCTCCGGCGCGGCCTCGATCGGCGCGCACCACGGGCGGTCGGGCTCGCACGCCGACTCCGCGGTCGGGCTGACGCCACCACGGGGCCCGAGCGCCCATCCGAGGAGTCGGCGTTTCCGTTCCACAACCCGGAGATGGACACCTACCACCCGGCCGCGTGGTACCGCGACGCGTGGCCGCGCCTCCCCGCGTTCGTCGTCCCCGGCTTCTCCGACGTCCACGTCCGCATCAACCTCGCGGGCCGCGAGCGTGATGGAAGCGTCGAGCGCGACGACTACGCGCGCGCGTGCCGTGCGGTGACCGGGATCCTCGAGGCCTGTCGCGACCCACGCACCGGCCTGCCGGTCATCCTCGACGTGACTGCGATGCGCGCCGACGACCCGCTCGCGCCCGACGGCCCGACCGCCGATCTGGTGGTCCGCCTCCGGGGCACCGACGCGCTCGAGCACCCCGACGCCAGCCGCGAGGACCTGCAGGACGCGCTCATCGAG